>NZ_JBEXDZ010000013.1:0-90629 GCF_040606085.1 Streptomyces sp. NPDC005485
CCCCGGGCGGGGGTGCGGACCATCGACGGTGTGTGGGGACGGGTCAGTTGTTCTTCTTCTTGAAGACGGTCTTGCTGGTCAGGGTCCAGCTGTGGGACTTCACCGTGTGGTGGTGCTTGTCCTTGGCCGTGACCGTGACCTTGAACCGGGTGCCGTCCGGCAAGGGGGCGGACAGATGGACGGACACCTTGTGGGTGGCCCGGTCGTAGGAGACGACGCCCGTGACGTGGAGCTTCCTGGCGTCCTTGGAGCCGCGCAGGATGGTCACGGTCGCCTTCACGGACGACACCTCGGCCTTGGCCGGCACGGTCGTGACGAGGGCGCTGGCCGCGTCGGCGGTGTGCGCCACCGAGGACGCGGTCACCTCCGAGGCGGTGGCCGTCGCCAGGGACGCGCTCGGGTTGTCGGCGGTGAAGACGGGGCCGACCCAGTAGTTCGCGGATCCGTAGGAACCATTGGGGAAGGCCGCGTCGGAGCCGTACTTGTAGAGCCCGTTGTGGTGCGTGACGGTGTCGGTCGTGGCCGTGAGCGGATAGGACTTGTGAGCCGCGGCGAAGTAGCCGCCGTCCACCGCGTAGTTGCCGTTCGGCGCGTGGTAGGACACGACGTACGGGGTGTCGGCGGTGATCGCCACCGGAGTGGCGAAGGTCAGCGTCTGCCAGCCGGACGCCGTCTCGTTGGTGAAGGTGCCGCCGGCGATCAGTGTGCCGGAGTCGGTCCACAGGCTGCCGGTGTGGACGCCCGTGTTGCCGGTGCCCTTGTAGAAGGTGACGCCCGTGACCCAGCCGGCCGCAGAGGACGTGAACCTGGCGCCCAGCTCGACGGAGTTGGGGTCGGCGGTCATGTCGGTGTTCGCCGGCACGGCGGAGGAACTCCACAGCGTGCAGGGGCAGGTCACCGCGGGCGGGGTGGAACTGGTGGTGAACGACCAGGTCACCGGGTCCGCCATGGCGTTGCCCCACACGTCGGAGGCCTGGACGGAAGCGGTGTACTTCGTGCTCAGCTCCAGCTCCGTCGACGGAGTGAAGGTCGCTTTGTTCGACGCGGGGAAGGTGACGGCCCCCGGCACGGCGTTGCCGTCCGGGTCCTTCAGGGTGAACGTCACGCTGTCGGTGTCGACGGCCGCGCTGAAGGTGGCCGACACCGGTGCCGTGATCGACGTTCCGGTCGCCCCGGACGTCGCGGAGGTCGAGGTGACGGTGGGCGGGGTGGTGCTGGCCGTCGAGGTGTCCAGGACCACGTCGACCCAGTAGTTGCTGCCGGAGGCCTGCGAGGACGGGAAGGCGCTGGTCGAACCGTAGTGGTAGACACCGTTGCCGCCGTCGGTGCCGGTCTTCAGGGCCGTCAGTGGCGCCAGGCCGGCGTCGCTGCTCGCGAAGGAGGTGTCGTGGGAGTATCCGCCGTTGGGGGCGAAGTACGAGGCGACGTAGGTGGTGTTGGCCTTGACGGTCACCGGGGTGGAGAAGTTCAGCTGCTGCCAGCCGGAGGCCGTCTCGCCGGTGAAGGTGCCGGTGGCCAGGCGGGTGCCGGAGGCGGACCACAGGCTGCCGGTGTGAGTGCCGGTGTTGACGGGCGACTTGTAGAAGCGGACACCGGTGATCGAACCGGCCACCGTGGTGCGGAACTTGACGCCGAGCTCCAGAGAGCCGCCGTCGCCGGCGTTGACGGTGCCGGGCACGGCCGAGGCCGGCCAGATGGTGCAGGGGCAGGCCTGGGGGCCGACGGTCAGCGGGACGGTGGTGACGGCGCCGATGTTGACGCTGTCGTCGACGGCGCGGACCTTGATGGACGCGGAGCCCGGGCTCGTGGGCGTCCAGCTGTAGCTCCAGGACGCAAGACCCTTGGCGGCCTGCCAGGTCGATCCGCCGTCGGTGGACACCTCCACGCGGGCCACCACTCCCCCACCGGAGTCGGTGGCGGTGCCGGTGATGTTGACCGGCTTCAGCGCCGGGACGGTGGCCCCGGAGGCCGGGCTGGTCACGTGGATGGTCGGGCCGGTGGTGTCGGTGGAGGCGGTGGCGGCGACGAGGTTGCTCTGCAGGGACTTCGGCTGAATCCCCATGTCGGCCAGGATGTTCACCGTCGCCTGCTGCATCCGGGAGTCCTCGGTGACCACCGTGTCATCGGGGTTGTAGGTGGGCACGTTGGCAAGGCCCCACGACCACTGCACGGTCCCGGTCCCGAACACCAGGGCCCCGGAGTCCTGGTCGCGGAACTCGACGAGATTGTGCGTCGCCGTGCCGTTGCCGTACAGGTTGCCCCAGTCCAGCCGGTAGGTGCCGTCGGTGATGTCCACGGTCGTGGACGACACGTCGATCTGTCCGGTGGGTCTGGTGCTGTTGTCGAGGTCGCTGTCCCACTCGTAACCGAGCGTTCCGGTCGGGAAGGTCGCGGTCTGGCCGGAGTTGAGACCCGCGACGGAGGTGTTGCGCCAGATCCGGTTCTTGCCGTACGAGCCGGGGACGGTGATCGCGTCGTTGCGGTAGCCGTTCGCCTGGAACATGGAGCCGGTGAGGATGTTCGGCGGCTGGTAGGTCTGGCCGTAGCTGGTGCTGGTCGGATCCATCCAGGTGCCGGTCCAGGTGCCGCTGGGGTCGGCGATGCCGTTGTTGAACGCCATCTTGGTCATCTTGTAGCAGACCAGGGTGCGATCGGCCGTGTTGGTGCCGTCGATGCTCGGGGCGAACCGGGTCTTCCAGAAGACCTCGTTGCCGCTGAAGAAGCCCTGCCGCACGCCGGCTTTCCGCGCCGCCAGGACGTTGGAGTACTGGCTCTGTGTCCAGTACTCGTCGTGGCCGGACGACATGTACACCTTGTGCTTCTTCAGCAGGGTCGCGCCGTTGGTCGACGACACGTCCACGCCGGACAGATAGCTCACGTCGTAGCCGTTGCGCTCCAGCCAGGACAGCATCATGAACTCGGAGCCGTAGATGCCGTTGTCACCGCCGATGTCCAGCGGCCGGTTGTAGCTGACCTCGTAGGCCCGGGCGTCCGGCGCGGGTCCCGTGCCGCCGTAGAAGTCCTGGCCGCCGTAGTCGTTGTAGGCCTGCCAGGTCTGGTCGCTGGTCTGCACGACCATGTCGGAGGTGCTGGAGTCGCTGCGGACGACGAACGGGTACGACATCAGGCCGTCGCCGTCCGTCTGCGTCAGGTTCGCGATGTACAGGCCGGACACGGCGTCGCTGGGCACGGTCCAGTTCGCGGTCACGGGCCAGTTGCCGCAGTCGACCAGGCCGGTGCTGGCCTTGGTGGTGCAACTGGCGGCCTTGGACGTGTAGTTGGCCGGGTAGGTCACGGCCGCCTGCGCCGCGGTCGACATCTGGCGCGCGCCGTCGCCGCCGTACCAGCCCAGCCGGTAGATCTGCACGTTGTACGAAACCGGCGACTGGATCTTGAACTGGACGCTGTCACCGGCCTGGACGCTCTCCTTGGTGGAGAAGCCCTTGATGTCACCGTAGGCGTTGGGCGAGAACCAGTCGGATTTCGGGCTGCCCGCCTTGGAGTTCTCGCAGACGATCGGGTTCGAGCCCGATCCGCACGGATCCGATGCCGCCTGGGCCGGCACGGCCTGCGGCAGCACCGCCCATATCAACGCTGCTGCGACGGCGAGGCGGCCGCCCCGGAGCCGTCTGCTCCATCTGTTCATGTGTACCTCTCAGCGGTGCTGTGCCAGACCGACAGGTGAAGTCGGGGGGTGCGTGAAGCGGGGACCGGTCAGCCTCGGAGCGCGTCCGTGAGCGCGTCGACGACTCGCTGCTGCTGGTCGGGGGTGATCTGCGGGTAGAGCGGAAGCGACAGGATCCGGTCAGCCGTCTTCTCGGCGTTCGGGAAGTCGCCCCGGGAGTGGCCGAGATGGCGGTACGCCGCCGTGAGGTGGACCGGGGCGGGGTAGTGCACTCCCGCGCCGATGCCCTCCGCGTTGAGCTTGCCCACGATGTCGTCGCGGTCCGCTTCGGCGACCTGGACGACGTAGAGGTGCCACACGTGGACGTTGCCGACCGCCGTCGTCGGCAGCACGATCCGCCCGGCGCCCGTCAGGTCGGCGAGCAGCGTGTCGTAGCGGGCCGCGGCCGCCCGGCGGGCCGCATTTCCGTTTGCCAGTCGCGCCAGCTTCGCCCGCAGGACGACGGCCTGCAGCCCGTCCAGCCGGCTGTTGAACCCGGGCACGTCATGGCGGTACTTGGCGACGCCGCCGTGGTTGGCGATCGCGCGCACCAGGCCGGCCAGTTCCTCGTCGTCGGTCAGCACCGCGCCCGCGTCTCCATAGGCGCCCAGGTTCTTGCCCGGGTAGAAGCTGGTGGCCGCGATCCGGCCACTGCCCGGCGACCTGCCGTCGCGGGTCGCGCCCTGGCACTGCGCGGCGTCCTCGACGACCCTTACGTGGCCGGGCAGTTGGCCGGCCAGCGCCGTCACGTCCGCCATCTGCCCGTAGAGGTGTACGGGCACGACCGCGCGGGTGGCCGGGCCGACCGCGTCCAGGGCGGCCTGCGGGTCGAGCAGGTAGCTGTCGGGCAGGCAGTCCGCCAGGACCGGCCGCGCACCGGTTCTCGCCACCGCGCCCGCGGTGGCGATGAAGGTGTTGGCGGGCACCACGACCTCGTCGCCGGCTCCGACCCCGACGGCGCGCAGGGCGAGTTCGACGGCGTCGGTGCCGTTGGCGACGCCCACGCAGTGCGCGACACCGCCGAAGTCCGCGTACTCGCGCTCGAACAGGCGGACCTCATCGCCTCCGATGAACGCGGTGTCGGCCAGGACCCGTTCGAATCCGGCCCGTACCTCGTCGGCGACCTCGGCGTGCGCCGCCTTGAGATCCACCAGCGGAATCTGGTTCATGCGACTGGTCCCCCCAGTTGTTGCGTCAACAGTTCATCGAGCGCGGGCGCCCCGGCCTCGCGCAGCCTTCGGGCCGGGCTCCCCACCCAGACCTCGCCCGGCGGAACGTCGCCGAGCACACTGCTCCCCATCCCGATCTGCGACCAGGCGCCGATCGTCGTGCCCTCCCTGAGCAGGGCCCCGGAACCCACGTAGGCGCCCCGCTCCAGCCGTACGCCCCCGCCCAGGCGGACGCCGGACGTGATCGTGGCGTAGTCCTCGACGACGTCGTCATGGGTGAGGACGACGTGCGGCATCACCGCGACGTGCGCGCCCACCCGTACGGCGGCGGTCAGCACGCAGTGTGCGAGCAGGACCGAGCCGGGGCCGGCCTCGGAGGTCGCCGACACCGCCGCCGTCGGATGAATCACGGTGGCGTAGCGGTCCGCGGGCAGACCCAGCCTGCGGACCAGCCGGGCGCGGGCCGCGTAGTCCCGGGGGTTGCCCACACAGATCACCACGCGGGCCTCGGGCAGGTCGTGCACCAGGGCGCAGCCGCCGAGGACCGGGATGCCGTCCACCTCGGTGCCCTGCAGGGCGGCGTTGTCGTCGAGGTGCCCGAGCAACTTGAACTCGCCCGCGTCCTGTACGGCCTGGGCGGTCTCCCGGGCGAAGCCGCCCGCGCCGATGATCACAAGTTCGTTCATCTTCGGGCCTGTTCGCGCAGCGCGGCCACGACGCGGTCCTGCTGGGCCTCGGTCATGGTGTGGAACAGGGGCAGGATCAGCGAGTCGCGGCTGATGCGCTCGGTGACGGGCAGCGGCGCGCAGGGGTGGCCCGCGTAGGCGGGTTCGAGATGCGAGGCCATGATCCCGCGCCGGGCGGAGACGCCGGCCTCTGCGAGCGCGGCCAGCAGGTCGTCACGGCCGACGGGGAAGTCCTCGTCCGGGAGCACCCAGTAGGACTGGAAGTTGCTCTGCCCGTGCGCGGGGTCGCGTACGGGGGTGAGGCCGGGGACGTCCTTGAGCAACGTGTCGTAGCGGGCCGCCAGCTCGCGGCGACGGGCGATCATCGCGTCGAGCTTCCCGAGCTGGACCAGGCCGATCGCGGCCTGGACGTCCGTCATCCGGTAGTTGTAGCCGACCTCCAGGTAGCTCTCCAGGACCGGCTTGTTGCTCGCGTGACGCTCCGCCGCCGAGGCGTTCATTCCGTGCTCGCGCAGTCGGCGCAGGCGCGCAGCCCACTGGGCGTCGTCGGTGGTGACCATGCCGCCCTCGCCCGTGGTGACGACCTTGCGGGGGTGGAAGGACCAGGCGGCGATCAGCGCGCCGTGGCCCACCGGCTTGCCGCCGACGGTCGAGCCGATGGCGCAGGCCGCGTCCTCGACCAGGGGAAGGTCCCACTCGGCGCAGGCGGCGCGCAGCGTGTGCACATCGGCGGGCACACCGCCCTGGTGGACGGCGAGGACGGCCTTGGTGCGGGCGGTGCGGACCGCGTCCACGGTGGCCTCGGTCAGGTTGCCGGTGGCGGCCTCGACGTCGGCGAACACGGGCTCGGCGCCGACGTAACGCACGGCGTTGGCGGTGGCGATGAACGACAGCGAGGGCACCACGACCTCGTCGCCGGGCCCCAGCCCGAGCGCGACGAGCGCCAGGTGCAGGGCGGTGGTGCACGAGCTGACGGCGATGCCGTGCTCGGCGCCCACCCGCTCCGCGAAGGCCCGCTCGAAGGCGGCGACCCGGGGGCCCTGGGCGACCCACCCGGACAGCACCGCGTCTGAGGCGGCCTTGGCCTCCTCCTCGCCGAGCCACGGGATCATCACCGGGATGCGGTCGGCGCTCATCGCGAGGCCTCCGGCGCCGCGGCGGCGTCGGCGGCGCGCTCGGCACGCCACCACTCCACCAGGTCCCGCAGCCCCGTGCGCAGGTCGATGCGCGCCGTGAAGCCGAGCCGCTCGGCGGCCTGCACGGTGTCCGCGAGTCGCCGGCTCACGCCGTTCACCGCGCGGGCGGGCCCGTGCACCGGCTCCAGGTCCGAGGCCCCCATCGCCTCCAGCAGTCCGTCGGCGAGTTCGCGCAGCGAACTCTCCGTGCCGCTCGCGACGTTGAACACCTCGTCGGTCAGATCCGACTCCGCGGCAAGCACGTTGGCTCTGGCGATGTCGCGGACGTCGACGAAGTCCATGGTCTGGGTGCCGTCGCCGAGGATCAGGGGCGGCTCGCCCGCCTCGATGCGCTCCATCCAGCGGATGAGCACCTCGGTGTAGAGACCGTGGATGTCCATCCGGGGGCCGTAGACGTTGAAGTAGCGCAGCGCCACGTAGTCCAGTCCGTACATGGCGTGGAAGCTGCGCAGCATGCCCTCGTTGAAGGCCTTCGCCGCGCCGTAGAACGTGTCGTTGTTGTACGCGTGATGGCGCTCGGTCGTCGGGAAGGTCTCGGCCATGCCGTAGACGGATGCCGAGGAGGAGGCGATCACCTTGCCCACCCCGGCCTCGACCGCCGCCTCCAGCACGTTGAAGGTGCCGTCGACCAGGACCTCGTTGGCGAGGCGGGGCTCCTCCGCGCACTGGGTGATGCGTATCGCGGCGAGATGGAACACCAGGTCGGCGCCCTCGGTGGCCTTCCGTACGGTGTCGGCGTCCCGGATGTCGCCCTCGACGACCTCCACCACGCCGCTGGGCAGGGCCTGGGCGAGGTTGGCCCGCCGCCCGCGCACGAAGTTGTCGAGCACCACGATCTCGCGGGCGCCGCCCTCGGCCAGGAGGTCGACGAGGTTGGAGCCGATGGTGCCCGCTCCGCCGGTGACCAGGATCTTCTTGCCTCGTACGCTGCTCAACTGCCTTGCCCTCTCAGTGAAATGAACGGTCAACGCCCGGCACGCAGGCCGACGACCGCGCCCCGGAATTCCAGACTCCGGGATGCCGCCTCAAGAATGTCCAGCACCCGCAGGCCCGCCCGGCCGTCGGTCAGTGGCGCCCGGCGTTCCCTGATCGCGTCGGCGAACTCGTCGACCATGCTGCGCAGGGCCTCTTTTTCGCCGATGGCGGGAGCGACCATGTCTCCGGAGCGGTACGAGATGAGCATGTCCCGGCGCTCGTCCGCGCCGATCTCCTGGGGCGCGGCCAGGTCCACCCCGCGGTCGAAGATCGCCACGCGCTGGGCGGGGTTGAGGTCGTCCCAGATAAGGGTGCGTTTGGCGCCGCCCACCATGGTGGTCCGCACCTTGGTGGGCGAGAGCCAGTTGACGTGCACGTGGGCGATGGCCCCTGTGGTCAACTGGAGCGTCAGATAGGCCACGCAGGCCTGTCCCGCGCCGATCGGGTCGGCTCCGTGGGCGGCGACGGCGACCGGCTCGACGTTGTCGGGGAGGATGAAGTCCAGGATCGACAGGTCGTGCGGAGCCAGGTCCCACATGACGTCGATGTCCTTCTGGACGAGTCCGAGGTTGATGCGGACGGAGTCGACGAAGTGGATCTCGCCGAGTTCGCCGGAGCGGACCAGCTCCCGGATGCGGCCGACTGCCGGCGTGTAGCAGTAGGTGTGGTCGCACATCAGGGTGAGGCCGCGCTCCTCCGCCTCGGTCACCAGGCGCATTCCGTCGGCGTACGTCGCCGCGAGGGGCTTCTCCACGAGGACGTGCTTGCCGGCGCGCAGGGCGGCCAGGGCGATGTCGAGGTGGGTTCCGGCGGGCGTGGCGACGGCGACGGCGGCGACCGACGGGTCGGCGAGGACGGCCGCGTAGTCCGAGGTGGCCTGGACCGTCGAGTAGCCGCCGAGGACCCGCTGGGCCCGGTCCACGTCGAGGTCGCACAGCCAGTGCAGCCGGAACTGCGGACTGGCCTGGAAGTTGCGTACCAGGTTGGGGCCCCAGTATCCGGCCCCGACGACCGCGACCCCCAAGGGCTCCGTGGTCTGCGTCACTGTGTTCCTCTCCCCTTGGTCCATCAGTAGGCCCCTGTTCCCCGCACGACCGCCGACGCGGTGCGCAGCAGGATGGACAGGTCGAGGCTGGTCGACCAGTTGTCCACGTATCCGAGATCGAGCCGGACCGCTTCGTCCCAGGGCAGGTCCGAGCGACCGCTGACCTGCCACAGCCCGGTGAGGCCGGGCTTCACGAGCAGCCGGCGTTTGACCTCCGGCGTGTACGCCTCCACCTCTTCGGGCAGCGGGGGGCGGGGGCCGACGAGCGACATGTGGCCGCTGATCACGTTGATCAGCTGCGGCAGTTCGTCGAGCGAGGAGCGGCGCAGCAGCGAGCCGACCCTGGTGATCCGTGGGTCCTGTTTCACCTTGAACAGCAGGCCGTCGCTGTTCTTGTTGAGGTGCGCCAGTTCCGCCCGCAGCGCCTCCGAGTCCTGCCGCATGGTGCGGAACTTCAGCATGGTGAAGTGGTCGCCGTACCGGCCCACCCGCTGTTGCCTGAACAGGGCGGGACCGGAGCTGTCCCGCCGGACGATCAGGGCGATGCACAGCATGGGCAGGGCGAGGACCGTCAGGAGCAGTGCCGCGAGGGTGCGGTCCAGCAGTTCCTTGGGCAGCCGGGAGATCCGGGACAGGTTCGGCGCCTGTATCCGCAGCAGCGGCGTCCCGTTGGCGGGCCGTACCGCCAGCCGGGAGGCGGACACGTCGGTGAGCATGGGGGCCAGCAGGAAGTCGACACCCTGCACGGCCGCCGTCCAGGACATCCGGCGCAGGACGGAGGCGTCGAACTCGGGCGCGGGCAGCGCCACCACGGCACTGATGCCGAGGGCCCGGATGACGTCGTTCATGGTGTCGACGCCGCCGAGGACGGGGAGCCCCAGTTTGCGGACCTCCGTGGCGTTCTGCGGATCGCTCAGGCACACTCCGGCGACCTGCAGTTCATGTGCGCTGCCGCGCCGCAGCACGGTGACCAGCTCCACGATGCCCTGCGAAGGCCCGACCAGGAGCGTCGCACTCCGGTCCCGGCCTCGTGCCCATCGCCTGTGCAGGCGGCGGCGAAGCGCGTAGCGGACCGGCAGGGCGATCGCCACGGTCGGCGCAGTCGCCATGATCATGTCATGCAGGAGCCCCGAGTCGTGCATGAAGAACCAGTACACGCCCACGGCCAGCGCCGGCACAGCGACAGCACCGCGCAACACCCGCACGCACTCCTGGGTCCCCAGGCCCAGGGCACTGCGGTCGTAGGAGCGATGGGCGAGCATGGCCCCGATCCACGTCGGGGGCAGCACCAGGGCCACCGTCCAGCGGCCGTACACCGCATGGATCACCAGGGCCGCAGCCACGGCTGCGAAGGCGTCCGCGACCAGCAGGACTAAACGATACTTCTGTTCCCAGCGTCTTCGTCGAGCCTCTGGACTTCTGTGATCCACAGCCAGTTGCTCATGCGTGACCTCAATGGTCATGCGCCCCCCACCACATGCGCGGCTACCCCTGACCGAACGACACCGGGCAAACGGCCTCAAGTCCGTGGCCCGGGAGCTGAATCAGCGCCGCTGCGCCTTCCACGCAGTGGCACCCGATATCGACGGAGCCTCGGCGGTTCCCCAACCGCCTCATGCTCCCTGCATGTTGGCTACTGCCTGTACCGCATCCGCTTTCACGTGCCATGACATGAAGCGCACTCGGAACATGTTCCCCACCCAAACCGGTGCGGCGGACCTCAATCTAGACCACGGGACGCAGTCGCGGGAACACTTGGACGAAACACACCTCGCAAGGGTGACACCGACGACATACTGCCCAGGTGACGAGCATCGTGATCCCGGCCCACAACGAGGCACAGGTCATCGGCCGGCTCCTCGATTCCCTGCTGGCCGACTCCTTCGAGGACGACACCGACATCGTGGTCGTGTGCAACGGCTGTACGGACGACACCGCGCGTATCGCGGCTGCTCACAGCCCGCGCGTTCGCGTCGTCGAGATCCCCGTGCCCTCAAAACACGCTGCCCTGCGGGCGGGTGACGATCACGCGCGCGGCTTCCCTCGCCTCTACGTGGACGCCGACGTCCTGCTCACCGGCGCCGACGTACGGGCGCTCACCGAGCCCCTCGGCGACGACACCTCGGGCATCCTCGCCACCGCCCCCGAGCGGCAGATCCCGCTGGCCGCCTGCGCATGGCGGGTGCGTGCCTACTACCGGGTGTGGCAGCGCCTGCCCGCCGTACGGGAAGGGCTGTTCGGCCGGGGAGTCATCGCGGTGTCGAAGGCCGGGCACGCCCGGATCGCCGCGCTGCCGCCGCTGATGGCGGACGATCTGGCCGCGTCGCTGGCCTTCGCCCCCGAGGAGCGGCTCGTGGTCGGTGCGGCCCGCGTCGTGGTCCACCCGCCGCGCACCTGGCGGGACTTGATCAAACGCCGGATCAGGGCCGCGGTGTCCACAGCGCAGGTCGAACAGCATCAGTCACCCGAAGAAGCGTCGGCGCGCACCAGCACGGCAGATCTCAAAGCCATGCTCCGCACGGAGCCGAGGCTCTTCGTGAGCGTCGCGGTCTTCGTCGCGGCGGCGGTCGTCGCCCGGCGGAGAGCCAAAAAGGCCATCCGGGCACAGGACTTCGGCACCTGGCTACGGGACGAGAGCAGTCGGCAGAACTGACCGCACCGCACCTGGAGTCCTTGATCATGTATCTCACCGACCGCTCCGCTCCCGCGGGCGCCGACACCGAACAGGGCCGAAGACGCGGCCCTGCGTCCAAGGTCGCCCCGGTCGTGCTCGTGCTGGGCACGGTCAGCCTGGTCACCGACATCTCCTCGGAGATGGTCACCGCCGTCCTGCCGCTCTACTTCGTCACCACGCTCGGCTTCAGCCCCCTGGGATTCGGCGCCCTCGACGGCGTCTACAACGGCGTCAGCGCACTGGTCCAGCTCACCGGCGGCCACCTCGCCGACCGGGTGCGCAACCACAAGCTGATAGCCGGGCTCGGCTACGGACTGTCCGCGCTGTGCAAGCCGCTGCTCCTTCTTGTGAGCAGCGTCGGCGCGCTCGGCACCGTCCTCGCCCTGGAACGGACCGGCAAGGGCCTGCGCACCGCCCCACGCGACGCGATGATCTCCCTGTCCACACCTCCCGCGAGACAGGGCCGGGCCTTCGGCGTGCACCGGGCCATGGACACCACCGGCGCGATGCTCGGCCCGTTGGCCGCCTTCTTCATCCTGCGCGCGGCGACCGACGGCTACGACGCCGTGTTCGGCGTGAGCGCGTGCGTCGCCGTTCTCGGCGTGCTCGTGCTGGTGCTGTTCGTACCCGGCAAACGGCAGGGCGCGCCGACGGACGAAGCAGCCGCGGCGGACGACAGGCAGCCCGTCCGCATACGCGAAGCACTGGCGCTGCTGCGCCTGCCGCGTCTGCGGGCGCTCGCCGGCTGTGCCGCGCTGCTCGGCCTGACCACCGTCAGCGACGCCTTCGTCTACCTGCTCCTGCAACGGCGCGCGGGCATCGGCGAACAGTGGTTCACGCTGCTGCCGCTGGGCACCGCCCTGGTGTTCCTGCTGCTGGCCGTGCCCGTCGGCGCGCTGGCCGACCGGGTCGGGCGGCGCGCCGTGTTCCTCACCGGGCACGCAGCTCTGCTCACCGGCTACGCGCTCCTCCTGTGGGCCCCGGCCACGCCGGTACTCCCCTTCGTCGTGCTCGCCCTGCACGGCACGTTCTACGCGGCCACCGACGGCGTACTCCCGGCCGCCCTCGCCGACGTCGTGCCCGCGCAACTGCGCGCCAGCGGCCTCGCCATCGTCGGCACCAGCCAGGCGCTCGCCCGGTTCTGCTGCTCGCTCGCCTTCGGCGCCGCCTGGACGGTGTGGGGAGACGGCCCGGCGCTGGCCGGCTCGGCGGCAGGCCTGCTGTGCTGCGCCATCGTCGCGGGTATGGTGCTGCGGCCGACCGGCGGGACCCGATGACCACCACAGCCACAAGGATCCGGATGACACCATTGCGCCGCCGCCTGCTCATACTCCTCACCGCGGGGCTGCTCCTCGCGGGCCTGGCGACCGGCGTGGTCCTGCATGCCGCCGCCCGCGCGGATCGGGCGAATCAGGCGCAACCGGGTGGACCCGCCGTCAGTACGGGCAAGTTGACGCTCGACCAGAAGGGCCGTCTGACGTTCCTCAACGCGGCCGCCGGCCCGCACCGCACCGCGGTCGCCTCGGTCCCGTCCACCGACACCGGTGGCGGGCGGACCGCCTCCGACCTGAAGTGCGCGCGCTTCTACGCGGCGGCCGGCACGGGCGTCTGCCTCCAGTCCAACCCCGGCGTCCTCAAGCAGAGCAACCGTGCCCTGCTCCTGGACGCCGACCTCCGCACCCGGCGCACCTTCCCGCTCGCGGGCACGCCCAGCCGGGCCCGGGTCTCGCCCAGCGGCCGCTTCGTCGCCTGGACCGTCTTCGTCTCCGGTGAGTCCTACGCGTCCGCCTTCTTCTCCACGCGGACCTCGATCCTGGACACCCGCACCATGAAGCTGACGCCCAGCCTGGAGAAGTTCTCCGTCGTCCTGGACGGCAAGCCCTACCACGCCTCGGACATCAACTTCTGGGGCGTCACCTTCGCCTCCGACGACGACACCTTCTACGCCACCCTCAACACCGCCAACCGCACCTACCTGGTGCGCGGTTCCCTCTCCCGCCGTACGGTCACCACCTTGCTCCAGAACGTGGAGTGCCCCTCGCTCTCCCCCGACGGAACCCGCGTCGCCTTCAAGAAGCGGGTCCTGTCCCGGACCGACCTGTGGCGCGAGTACGTCCTCGACCTGGGCACTCTCAAGGAGACGGCGCTCGCCGAGCGTCACAGCGTCGACGACCAGGCCACCTGGCTGGACAACCGCACCGTCGCCTACGCCCTCCCCGCCGACGGCAAGGTCGGCAGCAGCGATCTGTGGACGGTGCGCGCGGACGGGACGGGCACCCCTCGCCGGCTGATCGCCGGTGCTTCTTCCCCGGCGCCCTTGTAGCGCAGTAACCAAACCTCAACCTCATCCCCCTTCACAACACGCACACAGGGCGTGCGAAGATGCGCTTCCCGGCGTCCCCAGTGCCGGTGAAGAGGGGAATCTTCAGTGAAGTCAAGGAAATTGAGCCGTACGCGGCGCCGCGCCACCATACTCGGGGCAGCTGCCGCCTCCGTCGTCGCCGGAGTGGCACTGCTGCCCAACTGGAGCGCCGGTGCGGCCGTCGTCGACGACCCCACCGTCGACGCGCAGACGAAGGCCACCTTCCAGCGGCTGGCCGACGCGGTCTTCACCGACCGTACGGACGCCCTGGTCGAGGGCAAGCAGGGGGATCGCGAAAAGCCGCTGGCCGGCGGCTTCTCAGGCCACGTCCGCCTGTCCTCCGGCACCGCCCGCACCGAGGACGCCACCCTGTCCTCGCTGGGCCGGCGCAAGGACAAGCTGGCGAAGGCCGGCGAGAAGTACAGCAAGTCCACCACCACCGTCACCCTCAACGCCACGCGCGTGACGGGCCGTACGGCGAAGGCCGCGGTCACCGAGACCACCACCCTGACGTACGCGCAGGCCCGCGGCGGCGCACCGAGGACCACCGGCTTCCAGGCCCAGCACGAGCTGACCTTCAAGGCCGACGAGCAGGGCACCTGGCAGCTCACCAAGGTCGAGGACACCGACCAAGGTGGTCTCGCGGTGAACACGCTTTCCAAGCCGACGTCCGTCAAGGCGACCACCGCGGACGACACCATGCCGAACGCCCCGCGCGCGGCAACCACCCGCAACCCGGTCGCCGTTCCGAAGACCGGCACCGCCTACAACTACAAGGCGATGGCGGCGTATGCCGAGAAGTACTGGAGCGTCTACAACACGGACTATCCGAACTACAACGGCCACGCCGACGGCGGCGACTGCACCAACTTCGTCAGCCAGTCCCTGAAGGCGGGCGGCTGGAAGCACGTCCCCGGCTACGTGTACGACTACACCAAGTGGTTCGGCAACGCCGACATCCAGTCGGACTCCTTCGTCGGCGTCAACGAGTGGTCCTGGTTCGCCCAGAACTCCAAGCGGACCAAGCCGCTCGCCAACGTCTTCCAGCTCGAGGTCGGCGACGTCCTCCAGATGGACTTCGACAAGAACGGGTCCAAGGACCACACGATGATCGTCACGTCCAAGAGCGGCGGTGTGCCCTACGTGACGTACCACTCGAACAACACCTTCCGCAGGTCGGTGGCGAGCCTCGTCGCCTCCTACCCGAACGCGGCGTACTACGCGTACCGCACCTGACAGGTGCCCCTCGGGGCGGGAGCCGGGCTCGATGGCCGGCTCCCGCTCCTTGCGGCCGCCTTCTTCGGCGGCCGCCACCAGGCATCCGCCCAGTGACACGGCGAGGTCCGCCTCCGTGACCTGGTGCCAGTAGTGCGAAGGCGGACCGGTCAGGTCAGTTCCTGCTCCGCCCAGATCGTCTTGCCCGTCGCCGTGTGCCGTGTGCCCCAGCTGCTGGTGAGCTGGGCGACCAGCAGCAGCCCGCGACCGCCCTCGTCGAACATGCGGGCCCGGCGCAGGTGAGGTGACGTGGAGTTGCCGTCGGAGACCTCGCAGATGAGCGTACGGTCGTGGATCAGCCGCAACTGGATCGGCTCGGCGCCGTAACGGATCGCGTTGGTGACCAGTTCGCTCACCACGAGTTCGGTGACGAACGCGGCCTCTCCGAGGCCCCAGTCCTCCAGTTGAGCCAGGGCGAGCCGACGGGTCTCGGCGACCAGCTCGACGTCGGCGGACAGATCCCACACCCTGACCTGCCCTGCATGAAGCGCCCTGGTGCGCGCGAGGACGAAGGCCACGTCGTCACGGGGGTGCTCCGGAATCAGCGTGGTGAGCACGGCGTCGCATCGGCTCTCCAGCAAAGTGTCCGGGCCCGCCAGCGCATCGCACAACCGTGCGATACCGGCGTCGGGGTCGTGATCGGCGGCCTCCACCAGACCGTCCGTGAACAGCGCGACCAGGCTGCCCTCCGGAAGTTCGACCTCGGTCGCTTCGAACGGCAGACCACCCACGCCGAGCACCGGACCGGCGCTGACGTCGAGGACGCGGGCGGTGCCGCCCGGCTCCAGGATCACGGGCGGTGGGTGCCCGGCGCTGGCGGTCGTGAGCATGCGTGACACCGGATCGTAGACGGCGTACAGACAGGTACCACCCGTCTCGCCGCCCCCGTCGGCCCCGGCGCGATCGCCGATTTCGTCGGTGGCGGTCACCCGGAGCACCAGGTCGTCCAGGTGCGCCAGCAGTTCGTCGGGCGGAAGGTCGACGTCGGCGAGTGTCTGGACGGCCGTACGAAGCCTGCCCATGGTCGCCGATGCCTGGATGCCGTGCCCGACCACGTCACCGACCACGAGACCGACGCGCGCGCCGGACAGCGGGATGATGTCGAACCAGTCGCCTCCGACGCCGGCCCGCGCGTCGGTGGGCAGATAACGGCAGGCGACGTCCACGGCGGACTGCCGGACGGGGCCGCGCGGCAGCAGGCTGCGCTGCAGTGTCAATGCGGTGGTGCGCTCACGGGTGTAACGGCGCGCGTTGTCCACGCACAGGGCCGCCCGGCCGGCGAGCTCCCTGGCCAGCGTTGAATCGTCCTGGTTGAACGGGTCCGGCCGGGTGCGCAGAAGGGCTGCGACACCGAGCGTGGTGCCGCGCGCGATGAGCGGGACCGCGAGGATGGACGTGACGGTCAGGCCCCGCGCCCTGCCTTCCCGCAGCTTCGCGGCCCGCGCCGGCACGCTTTGCAGCCAGCGTTCGAGGCCTGGGTCGCCGCCGGTGCTGAGCACCGCCTCCCCGGTGCGCAGCGCCTGCACGAGCGGCGAGTGCGGAGGGTGGGCATCCGTGCCGCCCAGTTCGATCACCGCCTCCGGGGTACCGGACTCGAGAGACAGATGGGCAACACGACGCAGTGTGACCAGGTCGGACCAGCCTTCGGACGTGGGTTCCTCGCCCTCCATCACCGACTGGAACAGGTCAACGCTGGCGAAGTCCGCGAAGCGGGGCACGACCAGGTCGACGAGTTCCTGTGCGGTGCGCGTGAGATCGAGGTTCCTGCCGAGGCGGACCGCCGCCTCGTCGAGCACGGCGAGCCGCTGCCGTGCCCAGTGCTGCTCGCTGCTGTCGAAGGCAGCCAGGCCCACCGCGCAGACGTCACCCGCGTCGTCGCGGATGGGCCAGAACTTCAGGTTCCAGGCATGCTCGCGAATGCCGGACGGGGCCCGGGTGAAGCTCTCGTACTGGGTGGGCCTGCCCGTCGCGGCCACGTCCCGCAGTGCCTGCAGCATGCCCTGGTGATCCACGTCCGACGGAACCCCGTAGGGGTAGGTGAGCCCCCGCAGCTCGTCCTCCCCGACCCCCATGACCAGGCACGCCTCCTTGTTGAGCCGGAGGTAACGCTGGTCTGTGCCGAACATCGACATCGAGAAGGTCGCCTGGCGAAACGCCTGCTCCACCAGCGCACGTCCGTCGTCCTCACGCGCGGGCTCCATGAACTCAGTGTGCTCCGGCACTCACAGTGCAACAACCGAGCCCCGAGGTACCCCACCGGGCCGCCCGACACCTACGGCATGGCCCGCGCCACCGCATTTGCGTCTGCACGAAGCCGGGACCGCCGCCGTCGGCCCTTGTCCGGCGTGGTGACGATGATGCTGCCCTCGGGACCAGCGTGGTGGTTCCGTCGTAGGTGTGAAGGTCAGGCTTCGGGGAGGGCACGGCGAAGGTGGCGAGTGTGACGGCCTCGGGTTCGGGGCCGCCGCGTCGGCCGGTGTCACGGGCGGCGAGTTCGTCGACTGCTCCGGAACGGCACCCGACGCCCGACGCGCTGAAACCCATGCCCCATGTACCGCGGGGTCCGGCCCAGGCAGCGTGTGGGCTTCGAGCAGGCCGAGGTACAGCCAGCCCAGTGCGGGTCCCGGCGTGGTTTCGGCGATCGCTTCGTCCTCCGTGGCCCGTTGCCCGACGCCGCCGATACCCTCATCGGCGTACCGGCATCACCGTGGCACGGTCAGTCACATAGCTGGACCGCGCTGACCGCGCCACAGTTCGTCAAGGCCGACAGGACGGCCGGACGCTGCGCAGCTCGGTTCGCAGCACGGGCGCGCCGTCGACAGGTGCCGGGTCCTCCGCAGTTGGCTCGATACCGCCGGCGGCGATCTTGTCGAGCGACTCCAGACCGGTGGCGCCGACCGTGCCGAACACCGTGTAGTTCGGTCGCAGCGCGGAGTCACCGTAGACGACGAAGAACTGCGAACCGTTCGTGTTCGGCCCGGCGTTGGCCATCGCCAGCAGGCCGCGGCCGTAGAGGCGACGGACGCCGGTCGGGTCACTCGGTGCCGGCGGCAGGTCCACCGGCAGCTCGTCCTTGTACTTGTATCCCGGCCCACCCTCGCCGGTGCCGGTCGGGTCGCCACACTGCAGGACCTTCAGCGTCGGATACGCCGTCAGCCGATGGCACACCGTACGGTCGTAAAAGCGGTGCTGCGCAAGGTGCACGAAGCTCTGGACCGTGCACGGCGCCTTCGCCCGGTCCAGGCGCAGCGGGAGCGGGCCCTGGCTGGTCGGGACAGCCATGTCGACCGCGCCGTGACTGGGGGTGTGTCGCGGGTCGGGCGGCAGTGGAACCGGCCGCGCCGCCGGCTCGTCCGGGGTCTGGGTGTACTGGCAGGGGCCATGCGTGGTTCGCGGCGGGGCGTCGGAAGCGGAGGCGGTGCCGCCCCCGGACGCGACCAACGCCGCTGCCGCCAGTACGGCCATGAGTGCTCGGTTCATCCTGCACACCCTCCCGAAGATCACCTGTTTCGGAGCGGTCGCAGTCTAGGGCCCGACCTGGAGGGCGGGAACCCTCCCTCCAAGCCACATCCGCCTCAGCAGCCTTCGGCCACTTCGTTCGGATGTGGCGCAGCGTTGACGGATCTCCAGCGCCACACCCCAGGTCAACAGGGCCCAGCTCAGCCCCAGGCCCCCACCGGCACAAAGGAACTGTCCTGCCGGAACTGGTCCGTGCCGTCCGTCGGGTCCACGCGGAGTTGGTAGTTGTAGTGGCGCAGGTAGTAGCCGGGGTAGTTGTACGACTCGAAGCGGACGGCGGCGGAGGTCGTGCCGGTGCGGGCGGTGAAGGTGGCGTCCTTGGCGAACTTCGCCGTGCCGTCGTCGGCGTCGAAGCGGCCTCGGAAGCCGTAGTGGCGCAGATAGTTGCCGGCGGCGTCGCGGAAGGAGAAGGCGTTCGCGTCGGCGAGGCCCGCGACGACGGTGAAGGTGGCGGCCTGCTTCTCGGCCGTGGTGCTTGAGCTGCTCACCACGGGGAGGTTGAGGAGGGAGGACTGCTCCTGCCAGTAGCGGGTGGAGTAGTTGGCCGACCGGAAGGATCGGGTGACGCCGGTGGGGAGGGTCACGCCTCCGGAGACGGTCTCCTTGACCACGGTGAAGTGGCGTGCGGTGCCCGAGATGACGGGCAGCTTGGCGGGGGCGCTCCAGGTGGCGAAGGTGTCGTAGCTGTCGCTGGAGTAGTAACTGCCGTCGCTGTAGCCGTCGAAGAAGATGCGCCAGCCGCCGTTGTCGAGCTGCACCAGGGCCGGGCCCTCGCGGTAGCTGCCCCAGCCCGCCCAGTCGCCGGTTTTGCTGATCGTGTAGGGGCCGGTGAGACGGGTGGCGGTGGCGTACTCGATGTACTTGGTCGTCTCGTTCTTGGTGAAGGCGTGGTAGGTGGAGCCGACTTTCACCAGGAAGGTGTCGATGTGGTTGCTGCCGATGCCCGAGGGCGCGACCGGTGAACTCCAGGCGGTGAGCGCCGAGTTGGTGGCCTTGAGCAGATACGGCGTGAAGATCCACTCGTCGTCGGTGGTCGAGCAGGACACGATGACGTTGACGCTGCCGTCGCTGTCGACGAACCACTCGGGGGCCCAGGCGCGTGAGAGATTCGTGAGCGGGACCGTGTAGTCGTACAGGAAGGTCCAGTTGGCCCGGTCGGAGCTGCGCGCGAAGCCGATGGTGGTGCTGGTGTCCTGCCAGGTGTGCGTGGTGTAGGTCAGGTAGTAGTAGCCGTTGGTGTGCTTGAAGACGCTGGCGTCGCGGATCCGGTTGCTGGGCGGGGTGTAGGCGGAGGCCTTGACGAGGCGGAAGTCGGTGGCGTCGTCGGACTGGTAGACGTTGACGGTGCCGTCGTTGCTGTTGAGGAACGGCACGATGGTGTAGCGGGTTGCGGAGCCTCCGGGGGGTGCGGCGGCCGCGGCCGTGCCGAGCAGGCCGGGCAGTTCGCCCAGGACGAGCACCGAGGCGGGCAGAGCGGCCATCGCGCGCAGCAGGCTGCGGCGGGACGGCGGGAGGGACCTGGCAGGCCCGGCGTTGGCCGATGCGGTCACGTGCAACTCCCCAGAGAGGTTCGGCATGCCGAACGTAGTTCGGAAATTCGGTCAGACCGTAAGGGTGAGCCCAGTGCGCGTCAATGCTTTCCACAGGGACGGATGGCCACCGTGTGAACCCTGTGTTGCGCCTGGTGCGCCGACTTGAGGCACGAACTCCGTTTCGCTGAAAGGAAGTTCCCCTTCCCGTACCGCGGCCGGCGCGCGGACGTTACCGTTCGGTAGACATCGTGCTTCCGGAGGTGCCCCATGACTCCCGACCGTGCCGCGGGTCTGGCCGAGTGCGCTCGCGCCCTTGCCGCCGGCGAGGTGACCTCCCGCGCCCTTGTCGAACAGGCCCTCGCCCGGGTCGAGTCGACGCAGTCCTCCATCAACTCCTTCCGGGTCGTGCGGGCCGAGGCGGCGCTCGTCGAGGCCGACGCCGCGGACAAGGAACTCGCGGCCGGTGTGCGGCGACCGCTGCTGGGCGTGCCGGTGGCGGTCAAGGACGACATGGACGTGGCGGGCGAGCCCACGGCGTTCGGCTGCGAGGGCGCATTCCCGCCGGTGACGCAGGACGGCGAGGCGGTACGGCGGCTGCGCGCGGCCGGCGCGGTGATCCTCGGCAAGACCAACACCTGCGAGTTCGGGCAGTGGCCGTTCACCGAGGGCCCCGCGTTCGGGGTGACCCGCAACCCGTGGAACCCCGAGCACACGCCGGGCGGTTCCTCCGGGGGTTCGGCAGCCGCGGTCGCCGCGGGTCTGGTGCCGGCCGCCCTCGGCTCGGACGGCGCCGGGTCGGTCCGGATCCCGGCCTCCTGGACCCATCTGATCGGCATCAAACCGCAGCGCGGCCGGATCTCGACCTGGCCGCGCCCGGAGTCGTTCCAGGGCATCACGGTCAACGGGACACTCGCCCGTACGGTCGCGGACGCGGCCCTGCTCCTGGACGCGGCGAGCGGCAACCACGAGCAGGACCTGCACCGGCCGCTCGCCCTGCGCGTCTCGGAAGCGGCGAGCCGGGAGCCGGGCCGGCTGCGCATCGCGCTCGCCCTGAAGCCGCCGTTCACCGCGCTGCCCGCACGGCTGCAACCCGACGTACGTGCCCGAATCGTCCAACTCGCGAACAGGCTCGCCGCGTTGGGGCACACCGTCGAGGAGGCCGACCCTGCGTACGGGCAGATCGGGCTCACCTTCATCCCGCGCGCCACGGCCGGGCTCGCCGAACGGGTCCGCGAGGCCCCCTTCCCCGCACTCCTCGACCGGCGCACCCGCGACGCCGCCCGGCTGGGCCGACTGCTGGGCGGCGCCCCGCTGCGGGCGGCCCGGCGCGCGGAGGCGACCCTGCACCAACGCGTCGGGGCGCTCTTCGACACGTACGACGTCATCCTCGCGCCCACAACGGCCGCTCCCCCGCCGAGGATCGGTTCCATGCTCAGCCTCGGCGGTCTGGCCACCGACCGCGCGATGATCGCCGCGTGCCCCTACGCCTGGCCCTGGAACATCCTCGGCTGGCCAGGCGTCAACGTCCCCGCCGGCTTCGTCAACGGGGGCCTTCCGGTGGGCGCGCAGCTCCTCGGCCCGGCGAACAGCGAGCCGCTGCTCGTGTCGCTGGCCGCGCAGTTGGAGGCCGACCTGCGCTGGTACGAGCGGTGGCCGCCGCAGCAGGCCGCCACGGACGCGGCCGCGTAGGCGGGAGAAGACCGTACGCTGTGACCATGGGTGACGCTCCGATGGTCGGGTTGATGGGACGGGTGACCGGCACGGTCGGACCGGGGCTCGTCGGCGAGGTGATCGTCCGGGTGCGCGGTGGCGCCGAGCACTTCCTCGCCTACCCCGCCGCGGCGAAGGACCGCCTGGAGCGGGGCACGGTCGTGATGGTGGTCGAGTACCTGCCGCCGCGCACGGTGTACGTGTCGGCCGCCTACGACGACTGATCGGCTCCGTAGGGCAGTTGACGCCGCGTCATACGACACCTGAGCGCGCGTCCTGCCAGGTGAGAGCCGTACGCGTCAAGATTGCAACAAGGATTCGTCAACAGCTGTACCCGGGTCTCGCGCAGGAGCACACTCCCTTCGTTCGGTGCCGAAAGGGCACCATTCAAAGGGGGCGTATGCCGATGATTGTCGGCGTCGTAGCGGGGGCAGTTGTCCTCGCACTGGTCTGCATCGTTGTGGTCTTCAAGCTCATGTGGCGCGTCGCGGAGCCCGACGAAGCACTGATCATCTCCGGTTCGAAACACCGGACCGAAGGCCTTGAAGAAGGCATGGGATTCCGCATCGTCACGGGACGCGGCACGCTGGTGATTCCGGGCGTGCAGGCGGTGCGCAGGCTCTCGCTCGATCTGAAGGAGACCGAGCTGTCCGTGGACTGCGCGACCACCCAGGGCATTCCGCTCAAGGTGCGGGGCGTGGTCATCTTCAAGGTGGGCGACGACTTCGTGTCGATCGCCAACGCGGGCCGCCGCTTCCTCGACCAGCAGAAGATGATGTCCGAGCGGGTGCACAACGTGTTCGCCGGTCATCTGCGGTCCATCGTCGGCGGGTTGACCGTCGAGGACATGATCCGCGACCGGGAGAAGCTGACCGGTCAGACGCGGGCCGCGTGCGGGACGGAGATGGAGAAGCTCGGTCTGATCGTCGACTCGCTGCAGATCCACGAGATCGAGGACCCGACCGGCTACATCAAGAACCTCGCCATGCCGCACGCCGCCGCCGTACAGCGCGACGCGCGCATCGCGCAGGCGGAGGCGAACCGTCTCGCCACCGAGGCCGAACAGGCGGCCGCGGCCCGCATGTCGGAGGCGACCCGGGACAGCGAGATCCTCCAGGCCGGCTACCAGGCCGAGCGGGACAAGGCGGCTGCCCGGGCCCAGCAGGCCGGGCCGCTCGCCCACGCCGCCGCCCAGCAGGACGTCGTCGTGCAGGAGACACGCGTCGCCGAACTGGAGGCGCACCGCCGCGAGCAGCAGCTTCAGGCGGACGTCCGCAAGCCCGCGGACGCCAAGGCGTACGAGACCCGGGCCCGGGCCGAGGCCGAACGCGACGCGCGGATCTCCGCCGCGCAGGCGAAGGCCCAGGAGACCGAACTCGCGGCGGTGGCCGAGGCGACCCGGGTCAAGACGGCCGCGGGCGCCGAGGCCGAGGCGACGAAGGCGCGAGGTCTGGCCGCGGCGGAGGCGACCCGGGCCACCGGTGAGGCCGAGGCAGCGGCCGCTCAGGCCAACGGGCTCGCGATCGCCGAGGCGACCCGGGCGAAGGGTCTCGCCGAGGCGGAGGCCATCAAGGCCCGGGCCGCCGCCCTCGCCGAGAACCAGGAGGCCGTGGTCGCCCAGCAACTCGCCGAGAACTGGCCGGAGATCGTCCAGGCCGGTGCGAGCGCCTTCGGCAACGTCGAGCACATGGTGCTGCTCAACGGTGCCGACGGCATGTCGGACATGTTCGCCAAGGCCCTCACGATGGGAGGCACGGGCCTCGGCCTGGCCCGCCGGCTCCTCGCCTCGATGAACCAGAACGACGTCGTGACACCGGGCAACGCCGGCCTGAACGGCTTCGTGGCGCCTCGGACGGAGAAGGTTCCGGTCGAGAAGGACGAGGAGTGACCCACCGGCTTCTCCCCGGCCTCTCACCCGCTTCCTGGTGAGTGCTCGTTGAGCGCCCTTCCCGGCCGTCGGACGGTCCGGGGAGGGCGCTCGCCCGTGGGATCACCGTTGGGCGGTGCTGTTGGCGCCGTCGAGGGTTTCCCGGATGATGTCCGCGTGCCCGGCGTGCTGGGCCGTCTCCCTGATCAGATGCAGCAGGATCCGGCGGGCCGACCAGTGGACGGTCTCCGGCGGGGACCACGGGGTCCTGGGAAGGGGCACGCTCCGGTCCAGGTCGGGCAGGGCGGCCACGGCCGCTTCCGTCGCCTGCGCGACCCTCTCGTACTGCTGCACCAGCCCGGCGAGCGTCTCACCCTCCGCCATGCGGTACTGCTCCAAGTCGAGCATGCCCTCCGGGAGTTCACCGTCCCCCTTCACCATGATCCGCATCCATACCCGCTCGCCGCGGACGAGATGGGTGAGGATCCCGCCCAGGGTGAGTTCACTGACGGTGGTGCGCTCGGCGGCCTGGGCGTCGCCGATGCCGCGAACGGTGATCAGCAGCAACTCCCGCTGCTCCGCGAGTGCTTGCAGCAGCTCCCCCTGTTCACCAGGAGGAAAGGGGGCCGGGTTCTGCGACGAAGTGGTCATGGGTCGACCGTAGGAGGCATATAGGCCAGTCCATGTCCTCATTGCCGTCGTGACTTCGGGGACCTGCCTGACGATCAGGCAAGAGTGCGCCACAACTGAGGGTCCTCGAAGTTGAGGGCCCACAGCACCGTGTTCGTCACACCGTACTTGCGGAGCACCGGCAGGTCCTCGGCGATCCCGCGGGCGTCCTGGTACCAGACGGTGCGGCGGGTGCCGTTCTCCTCGTAGGTGAAGTGGGGGGTGCGGGAGACCGGGTCGAGGCTGTAGGGGGCCCTGACGCGACGGCGGAGGGCCTCGGCCTCCTTCGAGGTGACGTGGCGGGCGTGGCCAGGGGTGTCGGCGGCCCAGTCCCAGCCGTACGCGGGCAGACCCATCTCCAGTTTCCGGACCGGGACTTGTGCGGTGGCGCGGCGCAGGATGTCGTCGTACCAGTCCGGCGAGGAGAGCGGGCCGGACGGACCGCCGGACCAGTGCAGGTCGTACCCCATGATGCGCAGCCGGTCGGCGGCGGCGCCCAGTCGGCGGTAGTCCCAGACACGGCCGGTGTTCGCGGTCTGCGGGGAGACGGTGACGAAGCACTGTTTGTGCAGCTCGTGCAGGCGGCGGCAGAGGCCGGCGACGAAGGTGGCGTAGTCGGCGCGGACCTTCTGGTACGCGGCGTCCCCCGTGGAGGCGATGGACTCGTAGTCGAGGTCGATGCCGTCGTACGCCCGGCTGAGGACGAGGCGTTCGAGCGCGCGGATGTGGGTGGCGCGGCTGTCCGCCCGGGCCAGGACGGCGGCGAGGGCGCCGGGTCGCAGCTGCTCCATCACGGTGGGAACGACCTGGATGCCCGCGCCGTGCAGTCCGTCGATGATGCGCCGCTCGCCGGCGCCGGGATGGCCGTCGATGCGGTCGGCGCCCTTGGCCTCGTACCAGAACGGGCTGACGGTGCGCAGTTGGGCGGCGTGGCTGAGGGCGTTGTCGTACGCGGCCCGCTGGTCCCACCAGGGCAGCCAGGCGGAGACGGTACGGGATGATAGGGCCGTTCCGTGTGCCGGCATGGGTGTCGATGGGGGTGCCGATGCGGGTGCGGGCGCCGGTCCGGGTGCGAGGGTCAGGGCTGCCAGGGCCAGTGCGAGGGCTCCCCAGTTGGCCCGGGTGCGCCATGCGTGTCGTCTCACCATGGGGCGAGCCTGTGGGCCATCACACGGACCCGCGCGGCGGGTTGGGCCGGACAGCCTCTAACGTGACCCGCGTGACTGCCTATACCGATGAGACCGACGCAGAGATCCCCGGCCGCCACGGGGCCACCGCGACCACCGAGGCCGAGCCGCGCGAGGTGGGCCGGGTGCGGACGGAGTACTCCCCCGCGCACGACGGCGACCCCGACCCCGGCGAGATCGTGTGGACGTGGGTGCCTTTTGAGGAGAACGACGGACGGGGCAAGGACCGCCCGGTGCTCGTCGTGGCCCGCGAGGCCACCGGTACGTTCCTCGCCGTCCAGCTCTCCAGCAAGCGGCACGACGGTGACCGCGAGTGGGTGGCGATCGGGAGCGGGCCGTGGGACCGGTCCGGGCGCGACTCGTGGGTGGACGTGGACCGGGTGCTGCGGCTGCACGAGGACGGCATGCGGCGCGAGGCCTGCGCCCTGGACCGGATGCGGTTCAACCTGGTGGTGCACCGGCTGCGGGAACGCTACGGCTGGCGCTGAACGGCGTTCCGGGCGCCTTCGGCCACGGTGGGGCTCTGTGGCGGGCGGCGGCTCGGCTTCCCGGCGGCCACCGCCACACCCCGGGAGGGTCCGAGCAGCCCTCCGGGCAACCAGCTGCTCGAACGGCGCTGAGCCCGATGGCCGACGCTCAGCGCCCCCGGACGCAAACCCCACCACACCGCCCGACCGCCCGATCGGGCACCTCTCCAGGCACCCGGCCGCCGGAGCCTACGGCAGGCGCGCAGCGACCTCGCGGGCGAACACCTGCTCGAACTCCGACCGGACCGCCGCCCCCGCCGTGCGGTCCAGGACGCCGAACACCACGTGGTCGAATCGCCCGGCGAAGCGGCCCCGGTCGGTGAGCAGGGTCCGGAAGGCCCCGGCAACCTGCCCGGGGTCGTTCTGGAACACCCCGCAGCCCCAGGCTCCGAGCACCAGCCGCCGGTATCCGTGCGCGGCGGCCGTCTCCAGTACCCGCTCGGCCCGCAGGGCGAGGGCACCCGGCAGTTCGGCCGCGCGCTCGGGGGTGGTGCGCCTGACCACTCCGGCGTTGGGTGCCGCCGCGGTCAGGAATCCGGCGGTGTACGGCTCGTCCAGGAGTCGTCCGCGGTCGTCGCGGAAGACGGGCACGGCGGGTGAGTGGATGACACGGTCGGTGTAGAACGGGTCGCGGTGGGCGCGGTGGTGGTCGTAGAACTCCCTCGCCCGCAGTACGCACGTGTACAGCGCCGAGGCCCGGCACAGGGCCTCTTCCTGGGCCTGCGCCCCGTTGAGGTAGCCGCCGCCGGGATTGCGCGCCGAGGCGAAGTTCAGGACGGCGACGGGGTCGGAGCCGGTGAGCCGGCGGGCCGCCTCCAGGCTGCTTTCGCCGGTGACCTCGAACAATGTGTCCACGGGATCGGCAGGCGATATCGGCACGGGGCCCGGCCCGACCATCCGCGTTCCGCTGCGAGCGGCCTCGACCGCCGCGGCGATCGGAACCTCGCGCCCACCGGGCGCGCGGTACGCACCCGCCGCGACGATCTCTTCCGTTTCCTGTGCGATCGCACGAAGGCGCGCGCTCATGGCGCCACCCCCGTGGACGCCTCGAACGCGCGCCGCGCGATCTCCCCCGTCGTGCTCATGAACGCATCGTGAGCGATGCTGGTCATGCGGCGCAACAGAGTTTCGCGGCCCCGCGAACAGTGTGACCCGGCCCCGAAAGAGCGGATCTGCACCCTTGTGCGAACCCGGTCGCGTGGTCTTGGGTGGGACAAGCTGTGCCGGTTCGGCCCCCGAAAAGCCGGGTCGGCGGCATGGTGGAATCTCAGGAGGATCCCGACATGTCAGATTCGGTGAGTGACTGTACGGAGAAACGCTCCGTCGTCACCGAGGCCGAGGTGGAGGCGCTGGTCCGCGGCATCTGCTTCAAGACCGGCCCGCCCCGCACCCTCGGTGTCGAAGTGGAATGGCTCGTACATGACCTGCGGCTACCGCAGCTCCCCGTTCTGCCCGCACGACTCGAAGCGGCCTACGCCGCTCTGCGGACCCTGCCCCTGCGTTCGGCGCTCACCGTCGAGCCCGGTGGCCAGCTGGAGCTCAGCTCCCGGCCCGCCGACTCCCTGATGGAGTGCATCGGGTCCGTCTCCGCCGACCTCGACGCCGTACGCGCGATCCTGCGCGAGGCTGATCTCGGCCTCAGTGGTCACGGCCAGGATCCCTGGAACCCCCCGAGCCGGTATCTCCATGAGCCGCGCTACGACGCCATGGAGCGCTACCTCGACCGCGCCGGGCCCGAGGGCCGCGCCATGATGTGCTCCTCCGCCTCCGTGCAGGTGTGCCTGGACGCCGGGTACGAGGAGCCGGGCCCGCTCGGCCACGGGCGGCGCTGGTGGCTGGCGCACCAGCTGGGCGCAGTGCTGGTGGCCGCGTTCGCCCACTCCCCGATGGCCGAGGGCCGCTACACCGGCTGGCGCTCCACGAGGCAGTCGTTGTGGGCCGCGATGGATCCCGGCCGCAGCAGCGCCCCGTCCCTGCACGGCGACCCGCGCGCCGCCTGGGCCAGGCGCGTGCTGGACGCGCCGGTGATGTGCGTACGGGAGCCGGAGGGGCCGTGGGGTGTGCCGGACGGCATGAGCTTCCGCTCCTGGACCCGCTCCGACACGCCGCCCGACCGGGCGGATCTGGACTATCACCTGACCACCCTGTTCCCGCCGGTGCGTCCGCGCGGCCATCTGGAGCTCCGGATGATCGACGCCCAGCCGGGCGACGACGGATGGATCGTGCCGCTCGCGGTGACGGCGGCGCTCTTCGACGACGCGGAGGCCGCGGAGACGGCGTACCGGACCGTGAAACCCCTCGCGGAGCGGGCGGGTTCGCGGCCCGCCCCGTGCAATCCGCTGTGGGACGCGGCCGCCCGGACCGGGCTCGCCGATCCGGATCTGCACGAGGCCGCCGTCACCTGTTTCGCGGCCGCGGCCGAGGCCCTGCCCAGACTCGGCGCCAGTGCCGAAGTGCAGGACGCCGTCGCGGAGTTCACCGACCGCTACGTCGCCCGGGGCCGCTGCCCCGCCGACGATCTGCTCAGCCGGTTCCATGGGAAGGACAGCCTCACATGACCGCCCCCGATGCACTCACGGATCCCGAGGCGCTCCGCGAACGGGCCCGGGACACGCTGACCACGGCTCGCGAGCGGACCGCGCTTCTCACGTCCTGCGTGGAGGAGCCCGAACTGACCGCACAGCACTCGCCGTTGATGTCCCCGCTCGTGTGGGACCTCGCGCACATCGGCAACCAGGAGGAACTCTGGCTGCTGCGCGGGGTCGCGGGGCGTGACGCGATGCGGCCCGAGATCGACGGGATCTACGACGCCTTCGAGCACTCGCGCGCCGAGCGGCCCTCGCTGCCGCTGCTGCCGCCGGACGAGGCCCGCCGCTATGTCGCAGAGGTACGCGGACGGGCCCTCGACGTGCTGGAGAGCACTCGCTTCGACGGCTCGCGGCTGACCGAGGCGGGTTTCGCCTTCGGGATGATCGCGCAGCACGAACAGCAGCACGACGAAACAATGCTGATCACCCATCAGCTGCGCACGGGCCCGGCGGCCCTCACCGCGCCGGACCCCGCGCCCGCGCCCCCGTTCACCGGTCCGGCCGAAGTCCTCGTTCCCGGCGGCCCGTTCACCATGGGCACGTCCGCCGAGCCGTGGTCACTCGACAACGAGCGGCCCGCGCACCGGCGCGAGGTCGCCCCGTTCTTCATCGACACCACGCCGGTGACGAACGGCGCGTACCAGGCCTTCGTCGAGGACGGCGGCTACGGCAACGAGCGCTGGTGGACCCCGCAGGGCTGGGACCACATCCGCACGCACGGGATCGAGGCACCGCTGTACTGGCGCCGCGAGGGCGGCCAGTGGCTGCGGCGGCGCTTCGGCGTCACCGAGGTCGTCCCGCCCGACGAGCCGGTGCTGCACGTGTGCTGGTACGAGGCGGACGCGTACGCGCGCTGGGCGGGGCGCCGGCTGCCCACCGAGACCGAGTGGGAGAAGGCTGCCCGCCACGACCCGGTCTCCGACCGCTCCCGGCGCTACCCGTGGGGCGACGCCGACCCCACTGCCGAGCACGCCAACCTCGGGCAGCGGCATCTGCGCCCGGCGCCGGCCGGCAGCTACCCTCACGGCGAATCCCCGCTCGGTGTACGGCAGTTGATCGGCGACGTGTGGGAGTGGACGGCGAGCGACTTCCTGCCGTATCCGGGGTTCTCGGCGTTCCCGTACAAGGAGTACTCGGAGGTCTTCTTCGGGCCGGAGTACAAGGTGTTGCGCGGCGGTTCGTTCGCCGTGGACTCGGTGGCCTGCCGTGGCACGTTCCGCAACTGGGACTATCCGATCCGGCGGCAGATCTTCTCCGGGTTCCGTACGGCCCGCTCCTCGGAGGATGTCTGATGTGCCGTCACCTGGCGTTCCTGGGACCGCAGGAGCCGCTCGGCCGACTTCTCACGGAGCCACCGCACAGCCTGTTCCGGCAGTCCTGGGCACCTCGACGCCAGCGGTACGGGACCGTCAACGCCGACGGTTTCGGGGTGGGTTGGTATGCCGAGGGAGACCCCGTTCCGGCCCGCTACCGGCGCACCGGGCCCATCTGGGGTGACCAGTCCTTCGCCGACCTCGCGCGCGTGGTGCGCTCGGGGGCGCTGCTCGCCGCGGTGCGGGACGCGACCGTGGCGGGCGCGGACGGGGAGGCTGCGGCGGCTCCGTTCGCCGCGGGCCCCTGGCTGTTCAGCCACAACGGGGCGATCATCGGGTGGCCGCGCTCCCTCGCCCCACTCGCGGCGACCCTGCCGTCCGGCGAGTTGCTCTCGCTGGAGGCCCGCTGTGACTCGGCGCTCGTGTGGGCGCTGCTGCTGCACCGGCTGCGCGGCGGTGACGAGGCGGGGCAGGCGCTGGCCGACACGGTGACCGAGGTCGCCGAGGCGGCTCCGGGCTCCCGGCTCAACCTGTTGCTCACCGACGGCGAGACCATCACCGCGACGGCCTGGGGCGACACCCTCTGGTATCTCTCCGAGCCCGGCCGTCGCACCGTCGTGGCCTCCGAGCCCTACGACGACGACCCGCACTGGCAGGAGGTGCCGGACCGCACGCTGCTCGCGGCGAGCCGCACCGACGTCCTGCTCACCCCGCTCAAGGAGCCGTACCAGCCGAACGGCCCGCACCGGCGCGGCGACACGCCCCACCAGGGCGCCCCGCACGCGCGCACGGCACCCGTCACACCCAAGGAGCCCCGTACGTGAGCCCGTTCCTCCTCACCCGCACCCTGCCCGAGGACGCCACCGACGCGGCCCTGCGCGCCGACGTCCTGCACGGCCTCACCCGCACGCCCAAGACGCTGCCGCCGAAGTGGTTCTACGACGCGCACGGCAGCGAGCTCTTCGACAAGATCACCGAACTGCCCGAGTACTACCCCACGCGTGCCGAGCGCGAGATCCTGATCGCCCGGGCCGCCGAGATCGCCGCGGCGACGGGCGCCCGCACGCTCGTCGAGCTGGGCTCCGGCTCGTCGGAGAAGACCCGGTACCTGCTCGACGCGCTGCCGGGACTGCACACGTACGTGCCGGTCGACGTGAGCGAGAGCGCGCTCACACAGGCCGGGCATGTCCTGATCGCCGAGCATCCGGACCTGGCCGTGCACGCGCTGATCGCCGACTTCACCGGCGGTCTGGCGCTGCCGGGCACGCCCGGGCCGCGGCTCGTGGCGTTCCTCGGCGGCACGATCGGCAATCTGCTGCCCGCCGAACGCGCCGCGTTCCTTTCCTCCGTACGTTCCCTGCTGTCACCGGGCGACGCCCTGCTGCTCGGCACGGACCTGGTCAAGGACGAGTCGGTGCTGGTGGCTGCCTACGACGACGACGCCGGAGTGACGGCCGCGTTCAACAAGAACGTGCTCTCCGTCGTCAACCGTGAACTCGGCGCCGACTTCGACCCCGACACCTTCGACCATGTCGCCCTCTGGGACGCCGAGCACGAGTGGATCGAGATGCGGCTGCGCGCACGGACCGCGGCGACCGTGAAGATCCCGGCCCTCGACCTCGCCGTCGACTTCGCGGACGGCGAGGAACTGCGCACCGAGATCTCGGCGAAGTTCCGCGAGGAGGGCGTGCGCACCGAACTGGCTTCGGCCGGACTGGAGTTGACCCATTGGTGGACGGATGAGGCAGGCCGGTTCGCGCTGTCGCTGAGCGTGGCCGGGTGACGCGCCCGCCAACGCCGCCGAGGGCCCGCGCTCACTCCGGGTTGCCCTTGAGTGTCTCGGTGATCCGGCGTGAGGCGCGTCGGGCCTCGGTCGCCGGGTCGGATCCGGTGAGGACCTTCGTCATGTAGTCCTTGATCGGGTTGTCGGCCTCGACGGCCGCCCACTCGGGTGAGGAGGGGGTCGCCCGGCCCTGTGCGGCGCCCGCCGCCATGGCCGCGACTCCCTCCTCCCCCGCTACCGCACCCGCGAGGCTCGTCTTGTTCGGCACGTAGTTCATCGTCCGGGCCAGCTCGGTCTGCCACTTTGCGCCTGCCAGCGCGGCGACGACGGCCACGGCTCCCGGCCGGTTGTCGGTCTTCTTGCGCACCACGAGGTCGGAACCGCCGGTGAACACGGCGCCCGGCTCGGCAGCCGTCTTGCCCGGCACGGGGAAGAAGCCCAACTTGTCCTTGAGGTCGGGGTTCTGCCCGACGATGGCCTGCGCGAGCCCGGGCACGGCCACGAGCTGCGCCACGTGTCCCCGCGCGAACACCCCGGCCTGCGGCGGGTGTTCCTCGTCGGCCTTCGCGGGCCCGTCGCCGAGGGCCTGGAGCCGCCGGTAGAAGTCCATGCCGCGCAGCGCGGCCGGCGTCTGCAGTGTGCCCTCCCAGTGCCCGACGCTCTCCTTCGCGAGGTCGCCGCCCTCGTCCCAGATGAACCCGGCCAGGGTGTACCAGTCCTGTCCGGCCAGGTAAATCCCCTGGTCTCCGCCGGAGTTGAGCCGCTCGGTGTCCGCGAGCCATTCCTCGCGGGTGGCCGGCGGCCGTTTGATGCCGGCCTGCGCGAACAGGTCCTTGCGGTAGATGACGACACGGTTGGCGGCGTACCACGGGATGCCGTACTGGTGGTTGCGGACCTGACCGGGATCGGCCAGGCCGGGGAGCCAGCCGTCCGAGCCCCAGTCGCGCACGGACTCCAGGGTCAGGTCGTCCAGGCCGCCCTTGTCCACGTACTGCGCGACCTGGGTGTTGCCCACCTCGATGACGTCGGGCGCGCCCGCGTCGTCACGCTTGAGCGCCGCCTCGACCTTCTCGCCGATCCCGGTCCACTGCTGGATACGGATGTCGAGGTCCACGTCCCCGTGCCCCTGCTCGAACGCCTTGGTGAACCGCTCCAGGAACTCCGGGGAGGCACTGTCCTTCATCAGCCACACCGTGACGGTCCGCCGCTCGGCCCCCTCTCCGGGCAGGACACCGCACGCGGTGAGCAGGGAGGCGGATACACAGAGAAGGGCGAGGAGTCGACGTCTCACGAGCGGTCCTGTTCTGCCTTGTCCGCCGTGCGGACAGGGGAAGGGAGGCCCGACGTGGGGGACGAGCTCGGTGCTCGTACGGGTGTGCTGGATTTTGGTATGGACCAATCCGGTCGTCAAGGGTGGATCCGGCCACCGGGACGGAATGGGCACCGTGGAGCCGCCGCGTACGGGTGCTGTGCGCGCGTTCGGGCGCTGTGCGGGCACCGTACGGGCCAGGGGGCGGCAGGGAAGGTCGCCTCCGGTGTCTCCGCCATTTCCTCCGACATCTCGCGGACCGCCGCGCAGTGGGGCACCGTGGAATGACGCGTGGCACACCCGCCACGGCGGAGAGGAGTTCCCGCATGTCCGACCACACGTACCGGGTCACCGAGATCGTCGGCACCTCACCCGAGAGCATCGACCAGGCCATTCGCAACGGCATCGCCCGCGCCTCGGAGACCCTGCGCAACCTCGACTGGTTCGAGGTCACCCAGGTTCGGGGGCAGATCGCGAACGGACAGGTCGAGCACTACCAGGTCGGCCTGAAGGTGGGCTTCCGGCTGGAGGACGCCGGCTGATCGGACGAGGGCGGGGCGGCGGGCGGCTCGACGGCCGGGTGCTTGACGCGCGGGCCGGTGGGCCTGCGCCGCGACCGGTGACTCCGTAGGGCATGACCCACGCGGACATGGCCGGCCTTTCTCGGCCGACCGCGTGGGTCAGCCTTCGCTGCGCCCGCCGCCCGCCGGTGCGGATCGCCCCGGCCACGACTGCCGCTCGCCGCCCCGAGAGCGGCCGACAGGGCCTCGCATGTCGGCAGGCGCCAAGGCGCCACAGCACCCAGAGGCGTGCCGCGCCACCACCCGCGCGGCGCCCTCAGGTCCGCCCGTCCCTCTCCTGCGCGACCTTCAGCGCCGCCGACGCAGCCGCCCAACGCGCCCGTACGACAGTGAAGCCGACCCGCGACCGACAGGGCCTCGAAGGCCGGCAAGCGCCACCACCCGCGCGACACCCTCAGGTCCGCCCGTCCCTCTCCTGCGCGACCTTGAGCGCCGCCGACGCAGCCGCCCAACGCGCGCGTACGACAGTGAAGCCGGCCCGCTCCGCCTCGTCGCACACGAGTTCGTCGTCGTCCACCAGGACGTGGATCTCCCGGTTCCGGGCGAGCCGGCGCAGGATCTCCAGTTTGGTGCGGCGGGCGGGCCTGCGGTCGTCGTTGCGCCGCATCCAGATCTGCCCCTCGGGCAGCCCCTGCGCGGCCAGCCAGGCGACGGTGTCGCGGCGGCAGCGCTCGGGGCGGCCGGTGAGGTACGTGACCTCGCACTCCTGGGCGCTCTCCAACGCCATCGCGACGCCTTCGGCGAGCGGCGGATCCTGCGGGGCCGCCGCGAAGAACGCGTCCCAGTCCCGCGGCTTGCGCTCCAGAAACCGCTGCCGGTGCGCGCTGTCGGCGAGCGTGCCGTCGAGGTCGAACACGGCGAGCGGTCTGGTCCTGTTGTTCTCCGTCACGCGGGCCAGCCTAGACAGGACCGGGGACTCTCGGCGGGCGCCCCCGGCGAGCGCGTACCTGCACCGCACGGCGACATCACGCCCCCGTGCGCCGGGAGCCGAGGCGGGCCCTGCGGCTCGGCGCCCGCGCCGGCCGGCGGAGCACCACGCTTCGGACGTGCAGCCGACGGCACCGCGACGTACACCGCTGTCCGGCTGAACTCCCGCCCGCACCAAGGAGGTTCACCGCCGGGCGCACGGCACGCGCTCCGAGCGGAACGCCACCCCTCCCGGCATGCAGCCGTCGGACCCACTACGTACGCCACTCCCCCGCCGATCTCCCGCCCGCACCAAGGAGGTTCACCGTCAGGTGCACCGCACGCACTCCGAGCGGAGCGTCACGCTTCCCGGCTCAGCCGGCGGCGCCACCACGTACACCACCCTCCACCCAACTCCCGCCCGCACCAAGGAGGTTCACCGTCAGCTGCACCGCACGCACTCCGAGCGGAGCGTCACGCTTCCCGGCTCAGCCGGCGGCGCCACCACGTACACCACCCTCCACCCAACTCCCGTCTGCCCCATGGAGGTTCATTGCCAGGCGCACGCACGCGGTCTATTGACGTGCACACACCCACCCCTTACAGTCCGACCGGTTTTCCGAACTTTGTTCGACATATCGACCAACCGTTCAGCATCTCCACGTCCCCGGAGCGCACATGAACGACAGCCCGAGCCGCACGCCCAGGGCCCGTATGCCCTACCGCATCACGGCGTTCGCGCAGGATGTGCCGTTCCATCGGACGGCGGGTACGGCCGACGCCTCCTGGTCATCTTCCCGTTCCCGCAACCACCCGGACCGTTACGTCCGGCGCGCAGACTACGTGCTGCGCCTCGACGTGATCTCCACGGCCACCGAGAAGTCCGACGCCGTGTTCCGGGTCGGCCACTGAACCTTGGTTCGCCCTCAAGTCCACCCCCCGCACCCCCTGGAGCCTCCTCCATGCCTCGCGTTCGCAGACTCCTCGCCACCCTGGCGGCGACAGCCGCCACCCTCGGCGGCCTCACAGCGGCCGCTCCCACCGCTGCAGCCGCCGACTCGGGCACCTTCAGCGTGTTCAGCTACAACGTCGCCGGTCTGCCGGAGTCGCTGTCCAGCGCCTCGACCCCGCGCGACACCAGCACCACGGAGATCGGCCGCCGTATCGCGCCGTACGACATCGTGAACGTCCAGGAGGACTTCAACTACCACGCCTACCTGTACTCCACGGACACCCACGCCAATCGCACCGCGACCAGCGGCGGCGCGGGCATCGGCAGCGGGCTCAACACCGTCTCCAACTACGCCTGGGACGGCGACGACTTCGAGCGCGCCCACTGGAACTCCTGCCAGCTCGACTCGGGCGACTGTCTCACCCCCAAGGGCTTCACGTTCATGCGTGAACGCCTCGCCGAGGGTGTCTACGTCGACTTCTACAACCTGCACACCAACGCCGGTACCAACGACGGCGACGAGGCCTCCCGCGCAGACAACCTCAACCAGCTCACCTCGTTCATCGGCACGCACTCGGCCGGCAACGCCGTCGTGGTGATGGGTGACACCAACACCCGCTACACCCGGTCCGCCGACACCATCGCCGAGTTCGCCGCCTCCAACGGGCTGACCGACGCCTGGGTGAAGCTGATACGCGGCGGCAGCGCGCCCGCCAAGGGCAGCGACGCGCTGGTCTGCGACCAGACCGGGCCCACCGTGCCCAACACCTGCGAGGTCGTCGACAAGATCCTCTACCGCGGCAGCAAGCTCGTCACCCTCAACGCCACGTCGTACAACAACGAGCACGCCGCGTTCCTCAACTCCGAGGGCAAGATGCTCTCCGACCACGACCCGATCACCGCGAAGTTCTCCTGGTCGCGCAACTCCGCCTTCCAGCTCAGCGACCAGTACGGCGGGCCGCACGGCGACTACTTCAACGACATCGACCGCGTCCCGGCCGGTGCCCGCGCCACCACCCTCTCGCTGCGCGGCGGTTCGCGTGTCGACCAGATGGGCCTGACCCTGAGCAACGGCACGACGCTCACGCACGGCGGCACCGGCGGCACCGCCTCCTCGCTGACCCTCGGCAGCAACGAATACGTCACGTCCGGCCAGCTCTGCCAGGGCTCGAAGGACAACCGCACGCGGATCTTCTACGCGAAGTTCACCACCAACCTCGGCCGCACCCTGGCCACCGGAACGACCACGTCCGACTGCGTGACCCGCACCGCACCGTCCGGCTGGCAGATCGCCGGCTTCCACGGTCGTACGGGTGACGAGGTCGACAAGATCGGCTTGATCTACACGCAGCGCTGAGCGAAGGCCGACGCGAGCGCGGGAGGGCCCGGGGATCCTTCCCCGGGCCCTCCCGTGCATCGGAAGCCGGTGACGGGGCACACGGGAACGTGCGCACACGCCACAGGCGTACGGTGATTCCCGAGGAGTGAAGACATGGCGATCTTCCGGCCCGGCGCGTCGGCCACCACCCACCACGACCCCGGCCGTGCACACGGGACCGCGCTCGTCGCCTGCGCGGCCGCGGTGCTGGGTCTGCTCTGCGGCTGCGGAACCGAAGAAGGCTCGGGCGGGCAGGCTCAGAAGCTTCCCGGCACAGGCGAGCCGGCCACCGCCGCGCAGCCGCCGACCACGTCCGCGCGCACACCGAGCAGCGCCGCACCGCTCACCGGCAGCAGCCTCACCTCGTCCCGCGCCGGCTCGTCGCAGCCGCCCGGTGCCTCGGCGGCGTCCACCCACAGCTCCGCCGGCACCCGCTGCCACACCTCCGAGCTGCGCGCCTCGGTGGGCCGCAACAATCCGGGCGCCGGGCAGGAGAACTTCCCTCTCGTCCTGACCAACCGCTCCCAGCGCACCTGTACGGTGCACGGCTACCCCGGAGCGGCCTTCGTCGACGCGTCCGGCAAGCAGTTGGGCCCCGACCCCGAACGGTCGCCGCAGACGCCCACCACGCTCACGCTGGCACCCGGCCGGAGCGCCTCGGCCGGGCTGACGTTCTCCAACCCGCAGATCAGCGGAGCCCGTACGGCGACGCCCGCCGCGCTGCTCGTCACGCCGCCCGACGAACGGGACTCCCTCAGGGTGCCGTGGACACAGGGCGAGGTCCCCGTGTCCGGCAACTCCTCGTCCGTCTTCCTGACGGTCGTGCGCTCAGGAACCGGTGCCTGAGCGCCCCGCGTCAGCCCTGGCCCCCGCCGTAGTAGCCGTAACCGGATCCATAGCCGTAGCCCCCGTACCCGCCGCCGTACCCGGGTCCGCCGTACTGGCCGGTCCCTGAGCAGTAGTTGGGGTAGTAGCAGCTACTGCTTCCCCCGGGATACGAGGGATACGCCGGATAGGTGGGGTAGGCGGGACTCGTGGACGGGGCCGTCGGTTTCGGAGTCGACGGGGTCGGAGCGGGCTTGGTCCTGGAGGCGGTGGGCGACGGTGTGGTCGAGGGCCGGGGGGCGCTGGAGGCCGCGGGAGCCGGCTCGTCGTCGCCGTCCCAGTTGACCACCTCCATCTGGAGCGCGGGGGCCGACGTGTCGAGCGTCCAGCTCTGCGGCGCCTCGTCGTCGCGGGGCTTGAGAACGAGTGACGCCTTCTCCTTGGTGGAGGTGGGGGTCAGCGCCAGGTCCTGGTTCCAGCGCGGTACGAGGAGGCCCTGAAGGGTGAGGTCGTAGCGCACGTTCTTCGTGTCCGGCTTGGACGGGCCCGTGCACGGCTCCAGTTGGACCGAGTAGCCGAGGTGGGAGTCGAGGCAGAGGTCGGGGGTGTCCTGCAGACGCAGCAGCCCGTCGGACTCGTACGCCCACTGCGGGCTCGCCGCCGAGTTGCAGGAGGCGAGTTCGGTCTGCGCGCCGGCCACGGGTCTCTTGCCGACGAGGCCGATGCACAGCCCGGTCGCGGCGTTGCGCAGCCGGCCGCGCACGGTGCCGTCCGCCGAATCGCCGCTGCCGATCCAGGAGGGGTTGGCGCCGGGCTGCCGGCTGCCGTCCGAACTGGCCGTGCCGGTGGGCGCGTTGCCCGACGTTCCGTCCTCGCCACCCGAACCGAGCGCCGACCACAGCACGAGCGGGACCAGCACCAGGCCGCTCACCGTCAGCACGGCCAGGGTGAGGTTGCGACGGCGCGCGGAGCGACGCGGGGCCTTGTGGGCAGGCGGGCGTGCCTCTCCTCGCCCTTCGGCGCGCGGCGGGCGTCGGTCCGCATGCGTGTGGCGTACGGCGGTGGCCGCGCCGGCGGGTATGCCGGTGCCCGCGTCGGCGCCGGCGTCCGTACCCGGGTCGGTGCCCGTGTCGGTCCGCTCGGCGGCCGCGGTCGGCGTCACCTCCACGATCTCGGAGGCGCGAGCCGCCCGAGCGGTGAGGTAGGCCCGCGCGCCCCAGCCGAGGACCGACTCGGCCAGCGGGACGGCGAGTTCGCCGTGAAACTGGTTCAGCTGGTCGGCGGCGTGCCGGCAGTGCTCGCAGCGGTCCATGTGCGCCCGCAGGTCGGGATCGAGGTCGACGCCGCCGCGCCGTACGGACACATCCAGCATGCGGCTGTAGCGGCGGCACTCCTGCTCGGGGGCGAGTTCGCGATGGACCTCCAGGCAGGCCTCGCGCAGGCGTTCGCGGGCGCGCCGCAGCTCCACGCCGGCGTCGTCGACACTGAGACCCAACAGCGCGGCGGGTATGTCCAGTTGCTCGGCCTCGACCTCTGTGTGCCACAGCAGGCAGCGGCTGGGCTCCGGAAGCCGCTGGAACGCCCGGGCCAGCAGGCGCCTGTTCTCCCGCGGGAGGAGACGGTCCGCGGCCCGCTCGCCGCCCGAGCCGGACTGCAGCTCGGGATGGAGCAGCGTCTGTCGCTTGTCCGCATCCCATTCGGCGGCGATCCGGCGCGCGGTGACCAGCAGCTGCGGCCGCCATGCCGTCGCCGGGCCGGTCTGCCGCAGCGTGTCCCCGAACAGGCGGGTGAATGCGGCCGTGGTGAGGATTCCGGCGGAGCGTACGCCGTCGGTGCACAGTCGTGCGTAGCAGAAGACGGCTTCCCAGTGCCGGTCCAGAAGTTCCCCCACGGGATAGTGCGACGGCCGCTTCCCGGGGTTCTTCTTCAAGTCGGCCGCGAGCTGTCCGTCCGTCATGTCGAACGTCCGGCCGGGGGTGGGGGAATCCGACTGGGCTGGGTCATTCACGTTCGATTTCCTCCCAAAGGTAACGCAAGAATTAGTCCATACCAATGGGTATGTAGCCCACCCGACGAGACGGAAGGACTACCCATGGGGGGTTGACGCCTTGAACTCCCCCCTTCCGCAGCCCTTTTGGAGCAAGGAGGGAACGGGCGCTTCACGCGCGCGCAGAGAGAAGAAATTCGACTGCACGCCGACAGGGCACACCTTTGCACAGGCCACCGAGGCGAAACAAGAGATGCTGTCAATTTCCTATTCCCACCCCACGCGTGGACATTGACAGTACGTCAGCGAAGGCACCCCGAAAAGAAATACCCAATCCCTCCGGGTGGTCACGGAAGGGACGCATCCTGCCGCGTTCCCTTGTCCGTCGACGTTCGGGTGCACCCTTTGCCTGTTCGGCCGTCCGAGGTCGCCGGCCGGCCGCCCACCAGGCGAACACCCCGCCGACCGGAAAAGGCCTTTCACTCCTCATTGACGCCATGGCATGCTCATGCAATCCTCCGCTATGGGAGCGCTCCCAAGCAGCAGCCGCACGCGTGTTCGGTGTCCGCCTTATTCACCTCACTCCTGCCGGGAGCCGCTCATGCCCGAATTCCCCTTGCCCCGCCGTCGCTTCACGCACATCGCAATCGCCTTACTGACCGGGGCCGTGCTCTCCGGCGGTCTCGCGCTCGCCCCGGGAGCGGCCGCACTCCCCGCGGCACCCGCCGCCGCCACGACGCCGACTCCTGTGCGGGTCAACCAGGTCGGCTATCTGCCGGACGGCCCCAAGCGCGCGACGGTGGTGACCGCAGCCGCCCAGCCGCTCACCTGGCGACTGGTCAACGCGACCGGCGCGACGGTCGCCTCGGGCTCCACGGTCAGCCACGGGGCGGACGCCGCCTCCGGGCAGTCGACCCAGGTGGCGGACTTCTCCGCGTACCGGCGGGCGGGCACGGGATACGTCCTGGTGGTCGACGGGCAGAGCAGCGAACCCTTCGACATCCGCACCGACCTCTACGACGGGCTGCGCTCCGACACGCTGGCCTTCTTCTATCACCAGCGCAGCGGCATCCCCATCGAGGCGTCGCTGGTCGGCCCGGCGTACGCGCGCCCGGCCGGTCATCTCGGTGTCGCCCCGAACCAGGGCGACACGAACGTGCCCTGCCAGACCGGGGTGTGCGACTACACCCAGGACGTCAGGGGCGGCTGGTACGACGCGGGAGACCAGGGCAAGTACGTGGTCAACGGCGGTATTTCCACCTGGCTGGTGGTCAACTCCTTCGAGCGGGCGAAGAGAGCGGGACACGCCTCGGCGCTCGGTGACTCGACCCTGCGCGTCCCCGAGCGCGGCAACCGCGTACCGGACGTCCTGGACGAGGCACGCTGGGAGCTCGACTTCCTGATGCGGATGCAGATACCGGCGGGCAAGCCGTACGCCGGAATGGCCTTCCACAAGGTGCACGACGCCGCCTGGACCGGTCTGCCCACCCGTCCCGAGCAGGACTCACAGCCGCGCGAACTGCACCCTCCGTCCACCGCGGCCACCCTCAACCTCGCGGCCACCGCGGCCCAGTGCGCCCGCGTCTACCGGGCCTACGACGCCAAGTTCGCCGACCGGTGCCTGACCGCCGCCCGCCGGGCCTGGAGCGCGGCGCAGGCCAACCCGGCGCTGTACGCGCCCGATTCGGACAGCACGGGCGGCGGCGCGTACGGCGACACACGCGTCACCGACGAGTTCTACTGGGCCGCCGCCGAGCTGTACGCCACGACCGGCGAGCGCACCTACCGCAGCGCGGTCACCTCCTCGCCCTGGCACACGTCGAACGACGCCTTCACCCCCGGGGGCTTCAGCTGGGCGGACACCGCCGCGCTGGCCCGCCTCACCCTGGCGACCGTCCCCACCAAGCTGCCCGCCTCCGACATCGCGCGCGTGCGCTCCTCGGTGACGGCCGCGGCGGACGGCTATCTCTCGACGATGGCCGGCCAGGGCTACGCGGTCCCGATCCCCTCCACCGGGTACGTGTGGGGCTCCAACAGCGCGGTCACCGACAACGCGATCGTGATGGCCGTCGCCCACGAGCTGACCGGCAAGAAGCGGTATCGCGCCGGCGTGCTGGAGTCGATGGACTACCTGCTGGGCCGCAACGCCCTGAACCAGTCGTACGTCACCGGGTACGGCGAGCAGTACTCCCAGAACGAGCACCACCGCTTCTGGTCGCACCAGTACGACGCCTCGCTCCCCCATCCCCCGGCGGGCTCGCTGGCGGGCGGCCCCAACAGCGGGCTGCAGGACCCGGTCGCGCAGGAGAACCTGCCCGGTTGCGCGCCGGCGGCCTGCTACATCGACGACATCGGCTCGTACTCGACGAACGAGGTGGCCGTGAACTGGAACGCGCCGCTGGCATGGCTCGCCGCGTATGCCGCCGAGCGGCCGAAGCAGGCCTGACGGCGGCGCACGGGCGCCGGTCGCGGTGACGCGCCGGTGCCCGTGCCCCGTCGGCGTCAGTGCCCGCTGATGGCGTGCGGCTTGTAGGGCTGCTCCAGCTGTTCGACGTCCTTCTCGGTCAGCTCCAGGTCCACCGCGGCGACGGCGTCGTCGAGGTGCTCCGGCCTGGTGGCGCCGACGATGGGCGCGGTGACGGTGTCCTGGTGCAGCAGCCAGGCGAGGGCGACCTGGGCGCGTGGCACGTCCCGCCCGGCGGCGATCCGGGCGACGGCGTCGACGATCTCCCTGTCGCCCTCCTGGTACAGGTTCCGGCCGAACCCGTCGGTCCGGCTGCGCGCGGTGGCCGTGTCCCAGTCGCGAGTGAGCCGGCCGCGCGCCAGCGGGCTCCAGGGCACCACGCCCACGCCCTGGTCACGGCAGAGCGGCAGCATCTCGCGCTCCTCCTCGCGATAGAGGAGGTTGTAGTGGTTCTGCATGGAGACGAACCGCGTCCAGCCGTTCATCCGGGCCGTGTACTGCGCCTTGGAGAACTGCCAGGCGTACATCGAACTCGCCCCGATGTAACGGGCCTTGCCTGCCTTGACCACGTCGTGCAGGGCCTCCATCGTCTCCTCGACGGGGGTGGCCGGGTCGAAGCGGTGGATCTGGTAGAGGTCGACGTAGTCGGTGCCCAGACGGCGCAGGCTGTGGTCGATCTCCGCCATGATCGCCTTGCGGGACAGGCCGCGGCCGTTGGGGCCCTGGTGCATCGCGCCGTTCACCTTGGTCGCAAGGACGACCTCGTCGCGGCGGGCGAAGTCGGCCAGCGCGCGGCCGACGATCTCCTCGCTGGTGCCGTCGGAGTACACGTTCGCCGTGTCGAAGAAGTTGATCCCGGCGTCCAGCGCCCGCCGGATGAGCGGCCGCGACGCCTCCTCGTCGAGCGTCCACTCGTGCGGGCCGCGGTCGGGGACGCCGAAACTCATGCAGCCCACACAGATCCGGGACACCTCCAGGCCCGTCGCCCCGAGCTTCACGTACCGCATGCTCATTTGCTGCCTCCCGTGAGGATCGACACCGACGCCCTGATCCCTGCCCGCCAGGCGGACGGCGAAGCCCGGTGAATCCCGCCGGGCCGGGGCCGGGGAATCTTCGCGCGCCGCAGGTGTTGAATCCCATGTGAGCTCAGTGATCGCAGGGACCCGCTTCTCCGTGCTCGACCGCTCCCGCACCCGCGAGGGGCACGGAGGCGCCGAGGCGCTGCGCGACACCGTGCGTCTGGCCCAGGACCTGGAGGGGCTCGGCTACCACCGGATCTGGGTCTCGGAGCACCACGGCGTGCCCGGTGTGGCCGGCTCCGCGCCGACCGTACTGGCGGCCGCGGTCGCAGCCGCCACCCATACGATCCGGGTCGGCACCGGCGGTGTGATGCTGCCCAACCACCAACCGCTGGTCGTCGCCGAGCAGTTCGGGGTCCTGGAGTCGTTGTTCCCCGGGCGGATCGACATGGGCCTGGGCCGCTCGGTCGGCTTCACGGACGGGGTGCGCAAGGCGCTCGGCCGGGACCGGGACGACGCCGACGACTTCGCGGTACAGCTGGCCGAGCTGCTCGGCTGGTTCAGCGGCACCTCGCCGACCGGCGTGCACGCGCGTCCCTCGGAGGGGCTGGCCGTGCCGCCCTTCGTGCTCGCGATGGGCGAGGGTGCCACGATCGCGGCTCAGGCGGGCCTCCCGATGGTCATCGGGGACCTCAGGAACCGCGAGAAGATGCAGCGCGGCATCGAGCACTACCGGGCGACCTTCCGCCCCTCCCCCTGGGCGTCCCAGCCGTACGTCGTCATCTCCGGCACGGTCGCGGTCGCCGCCACCCCCGAGGCGGCGCACCGCCTGCTGCTCCCCGAGGCCTGGTCGATGGCCCACTCCCGTACCCGTGGCACGTTCCCGCCGCTGCCGCCCGCCGAGCGCGTCGAGAACCTCACGCTGAGCGCCAAGGAGCGGGGCTTCTTCGAGTCCGGGCTGACCGGCCACATCGCCGGAACCGAGGAGCAGGTCGCCCACGAGCTGGAGACGGTGATCAAGGAGACCGGCGCGCAGGAGGTGCTGGTCACGACCAGTACGTACGACCGTGACGCCCTGCTGGACTCCTATCGGAGGCTGGCCCGGGTCGCGGGACTGGCCGCGGCCTAGAATCGTGGGGTTTGCCCCGGCCTCACACCACCCGTGCCCCAGGAGCCCCGTCGATGCCCAGCCCTCATGACTCCTACGTCCGCGTCCGGGGCGCCCGCGAGCACAATCTGCGGGGCGTGGACGTCGACATCCCGCGCGACGTCCTCGCGGTCTTCACCGGCGTCTCCGGCTCCGGCAAGTCCTCGCTGGCCTTCGGGACGATCTACGCGGAGGCGCAGCGGCGCTATTTCGAGTCGGTCGCGCCGTACGCGCGGCGGCTGATCCATCAGGTCGGGGCGCCGAAGGTCGGGGAGATCACGGGGCTGCCGCCGGCGATCTCTTTGCAGCAACGCCGGTCGGCTCCCGGTTCGCGGTCCTCCGTCGGCACGGTCACCAATCTCTCCAACTCGCTGCGGATGCTGTTCTCGCGGGCCGGCGACTACCCGGCGGGGGCCGCGCGCCTCGACTCGGACGCCTTCTCGCCGAACACGGCGGTCGGGGCCTGCCCGGAGTGTCATGGTCTCGGTCAAGTGCACCGTACGACCGAGGGGTTGCTGATCCCTGATCCCTCGCTGTCGATCCGTGAGGGAGCCATCGCCGCTTGGCCGGGCGCCTGGCAGGGCAAGAACCTGCGCGATGTGCTCGACACGCTGGGGTACGACGTGGACCGGCCGTGGCGCGAGCTGCCCGCGAAGGAGCGCGAGTGGATCCTGTTCACGGACGAGCAGCCGGTCGTCACCGTGCACCCGGTGCGGGACGCCGGACGCATCCAACGCCCTTACCAGGGAACGTACATGAGCGCCCAGCGCTATGTGCTGAAGACGTTCTCCGACACCAAGAGCCCGACCCTGCGGGCCAAGGCCGAGCGGTTTCTGACCAGTTCGCCGTGTCCGGCGTGCGGCGGCAGGCGGCTGCGGCCCGAAGCGCTGGCCGTGACGTTCGCGGGCCGCACGATCGCAGAGCTGGCCGCGCTCCCGCTGGCCGAACTGGCCGGGACCCTGCACGGGAGTTCGGAGACCGCCCGGGTACTCACCGACGATCTGAAGTCCCGCATCGCGCCCGTGGCCGAGCTCGGTCTCGGCTATCTCAGCCTCGACCGCGCCACGCCGACCCTGTCGGCGGGTGAGCTGCAACGGCTGCGGCTGGCCACGCAGTTGCGCTCCGGGCTTTTCGGTGTCGTCTACGTCCTCGACGAACCGTCCGCCGGACTGCACCCGGCCGACACGGAGGCCCTGCTCACGGTCCTCGACCGGCTGAAGGCGGCGGGCAACTCGGTGTTCGTGGTCGAGCACCATCTCGACGTCATGCGCGGCGCCGACTGGCTCGTCGACGTCGGCCCGCGCGCGGGCGAGCACGGCGGACGCGTCCTGCACAGCGGCCCGGTGGCCGCGCTCGCGGCGGTCGAGGGGTCCGCGACGGCCCGCTTCCTCTTCGACCGCTCCCCAGCACCCGTACGTGAAGTCCGGCCGCCGCGAGGCCAGTTGAAGGTCGGCCCGGTGACCCGGCACAACCTGCGCGGAGTGACCGCCGAGTTCCCGCTCGGCGTGCTCACGGCCGTCACAGGTGTCTCCGGCTCCGGCAAGTCCACCCTCATCGGCGAGGTGACGGAAGAGCTGCCGGGTGTCGGGCGGCTCGTCTGCGTGGACCAGAAGCCCATCGGCCGTACCCCGCGCTCGAACCTGGCGACGTACACCGGCCTCTTCGACGTCGTGCGCAAGGTGTTCGCCGCGACGAAGGAGGCGCGGCGGCGCGGCTACGGCGTGGGGCGCTTCTCCTTCAACGTCGCCGGCGGGCGCTGCGAGACCTGTCAGGGCGAGGGGTTCGTCAGCGTGGAGCTGCTCTTCCTGCCCAGCACGTACGCGCCGTGCCCGGACTGCGGCGGTGCGCGCTACAACCCCGAGACCCTCGAAGTGACCTACCACGGACGCAACATCGCCCAGGTGCTCGACCTGACGGTGGAGGCCGCGGCGGAGTTCTTCACCGACACCGACACCGCGGTCGTCACCCGGAGCCTGACCACGCTGATCGACGTCGGCCTCGGCTATCTGCGTCTCGGCCAGCCCGCGACGGAGCTGTCCGGCGGCGAGGCCCAACGCATCAAGCTGGCCTCGGAGTTGCAGCGCGTGCGCCGCGGCCACACTCTCTACGTCCTCGACGAACCGACGACCGGTCTGCACCCGGCCGACGTCGAGGTACTGATGCGCCAGCTCCATGGCCTCGTCGACGCGGGCCACACCGTCGTCGTGGTCGAGCACGACATGGCGGTGGTCGCGGGCGCCGACTGGGTCATCGACCTCGGCCCGGGCGGCGGCGACGCGGGCGGACGGATCGTGGCGACGGGACCGCCGGGCGAGGTGGCCCGGACGACCGGGAGCGCGACGGCTCCCTACCTTGCCCGCACGCTCCCACCCGGCCAATAGCCGAGACGACCGGTGGTGGGGCCGTCACCTGGCGGATGACAGCGACAGGGCACCTAAATGAGTAGTACTCATTTCAGACGTCAATTTCGCCGGCCAAGTCGCGCGGGCCGCAGCGAGCATGCCGACCCCGTCAACCAACCACGCTTCCACCTGGGGAATCTCCTCGCCGCCGAGGGTGCGTACGGGCGCCGAGCCCGATGCGTCCGCATGTCATCGGTGTTGCGCCAGTGAAAAATAAGCATGCCTATCTCCTTGACTCAACTGCCTTCCTGCATCGATAAATGCAACTCATAAGTAGCGGGGTTCGAGGAGGGACACCACAGATGAGACCCCTACGCATCGGCGCGGGGACGGTCCAGGCGCTCGCAGCGGCAACCGTCGTCTTCGCTGCCGTGCTGCCCCGCTCAACCCGCCTACGCGGCCACGACGAACTTCTACGTCGACCCTGTCAACGGCAGTGACAGCAACTCGGGAACCGGCACCGCCGCGGCGTTCAAGACCGTCCAGGCCGCCAAGACCGACGGCGCGTACTTCTTCATCGCGGACTTCAGTGTCCAGCAGGCCGGCGGTGCGCTGGAGGACGCGACCGGCACGCCGACCGTCAACCCGTCGACGTACTACACGATCAAGAACGTCAACAGCGGGCAGATGATGGACGTCAACGGGGCGTCCACCGCCGACGGCGCGAGCGTCCTGCAGTGGCCGAGCACCGGTGGGGCCAACCAGCAGTGGAACATCGTTCCGGTGAGTGGACAGCTCTACAAGATCGTGAGCAGGAACAGCGGCAAGGTCCTCGACATCAACGGTGGCAGCCACTGGAAGGGGACCACGCTGCAGCAGTACGCCTACGGCGGCGGGAACAACCAGCTGTGGTACTTCGAGCAGACCAGCGGTGGGTACCGCATCCGCAACTTCGAGAACAGGCAGACCCTGGAGGTGAGCAACGCATCGACGGCGAACGGGGCCGCCATCGATCAGTGGATGCCCCTGAACCAGTCCAACCAGGTTTGGACGATCCAGTGACAGGGTGATCCCGGAATGTGGAAGCCGCCCCTTCGCGAAGGGGCGGCTTCGGCATTCACTTCTCCTCGGCCGGGGTCGGTACATCGGCGGGCAGCAGTCCCCGTTCCTTGAGCTCCGCCCAGAGCGCGCCGGGAATGGGGTGGTCGACCATCGCGGCGGCGTCCCGCACCTCGCCGCCGCTGCGGGTGCCGACCAGGACCGACGCGACGGCCGGGTGCCCGAAGGGGAACCGGAGCGCGGCGGCACGCAACGGGACGCCGTGCCGCTCGCATGCCTCTTTCAACTGCGTGGCCCGGGCGAGAAGTTCGGTGGGGGCTGCGGCGTAGTCGAAGGTGGCGCCGGGCTTCGGGTCGGCGAGCAGGCCGGAGTTGAAGACCCCGCCGGCGACCACGCCGACGCCGCGTTCGGCGGCGACCGGCAGGAGCTCGGCCAGGCCTCGCTGGTCGAGCAGGCTGTAGCGGCCGGCCAGCAGCACGGCGTCGATGTCCGTCTCACGGACGAACCGGGCAGGCAGCTCGGCCTGGTTCATACCGACGCCGATCGCGCCGAGCACGCCCTCGGCGCGCAGGCGTTCCAGCTCGGGGTAGGCCTCGGTGAGGGCCCATTCGGCGTGGTCGTCCGGGTCGTGCAGGTAGGCGATGTCGATCCGGTCCACGCCCAGGCGCTCAAGGCTGCCCTCCAGTGAGCGGCGTACGCCCTCGGCGCTGAAGTCCCATCGGCGGCGGTGCGTTGCGGGGACGGCGAAGCCGCCGTGGGCCAGGTCATCACCGTCAACGTCGCCGGAGCCAGTGGGCTCCAGGAGACGGCCGACCTTGGTCGAGATCGTGTACTCCTCGCGGGGCATGCCGCGCAACACGGCGCCGAGCCGGCGTTCGGACAGGCCGAGGCCGTAATGCGGGGCGGTGTCGAAGTACCGGACACCGCACTCCCAGGCGGCGACGACGGCTTCCTCGGCCTCGGTGTCGGTGACCGGGGTGAACAGATTGCCGATCGCTGCCGCGCCGAAGGCGAGTTCACTGACCCGCACCGGCCCGGGTCCGAGCATGTTCTGGCGCATCGTCATGGCCTTACCTCGGGTCGCACGCGCAGGCCCGCCATGCCGCCGTCGACGGCGAGGGCGGTGCCGGTGTCCTCGGTGCTTCCGGTAGCACCGATGCCGATCCCGGAGGCGCCTCCGCTGACCAACGCCGTGAGTCCTTCGAGGTCTGTCGTCGTCATGCCTGCGACTCCTTATGGAAGATCATGTTCTTGGCAGCGGATGCCGGTGACAGGCCGCGTTGAGGGCGGCTGTCGCGTCGGCGGCCGGGATGAGGCGGCAGAGGTTGCCGATCACGGACGCCCCGAGCCCTGTTGGTGCGGGTGGTGGGGCGCCGGTTTGGGGGGCCGGTCAGCGTCTGACGTGGGCTGATCCGCCCGCGATGAGGGCTTCGACCTCGGCGAGGGTGGCCATGGAGACATCGCCGGGGGTGGTCGAGGTGGGTGCGCCGTGGGCGGTGCCGTAGGCCAGGGCCTGCTTCAGGCCGGTGTTGCTGAGCAGGCCGTGGATCAGGCCGGCCGCGAAGCCCTCGCCGGAGCCGACGCGGTCCAGGACGTGCAGTCCGGGCGTCCGGCGGCCGGCGACGAAGCCCGTTTCGGCGGACCAGACGGCTGAGGACCAGTCGTTGACTCCGGCCGAGGGGACCTCGCGCAAGGTCGTTGCCGGCACCCGTGCGCCGGGCAGCGGGCCCGCCACCTCGGCGAGCGCGTCCGCCGCCTCGTCGGCACTGAAGCGCGCCTGACCCGGGTAGGTTCCGGCCACGCCCAGGGCGCCCACGATGACGTCGGCGTGCCGGGCGAGTCGCAGGTCCACCTCGCGGGAGGCGTCAGCGCCGGCCCACAGGCCCGTTCAGTACGTACGAGTGAGGCGGTAGAAGGTGGTCGCGGTGCCCGCGAGGATCGCCGAGGTCTCGTCGGCGGAAAATCCGTCGAGCAGTTCGTCCACCGTGGCGGCCCAGCGGTTCCAGCCGCCCGCGAGGTTCGCCACCGGCCAGTCGGAGCCGAACATCAGGCGGTCGGGACCGAAGGCGGAGAGCAGGACGTCCCACACCGGGCGGATGTCGTCGACGGTCCACCTCTCGTGGTCCGCCTCGGTGATCAGCCCCGACACCTTGCACACCACATGCGGGTGTGCGGCGAGGAGGCGCAACTGGCTTTCCCATTCGGCCAGTTCACCGTCGGCGATCGACGGCTTGCCGGCGTGGTCGAGTACCTGGGGCAGGTCCGGGAAGCGTTCGGCCAGCCGGATCGCCTGGTCGAGCTGGTGGTTGCGGACGAGCACGTCGTAGCAGAGCCCGCGGTCCCGGGCCGCCGCCAACCCGCGTTCGACATCGGGGCGTTGCAGCCATTCCGGATCCGTCTCGCCCTGTACGAGATGACGCAGGGACCGCAGGTAGGTGCCGCCCGGCCCGGCGAGCAACCTGTCGAGCCCGTCGCCGATCTCCGGAGAGGTGAGATCCGCCCAGCCGACCACGGCTGCGATCAGCGGCTCCCGCTCCGCGAGCGCGAGCAGGTCCTGTGTCTCGGGAACGTCCGGCACGCACTGCACGGCGACCGTGCTGTGCAGACGCCGGCCCGCGACGGGCCGAATGGCGGTCGTACGCAGGTCGTCGGGGGTGAAGGTGCGGCGGATCGTTGCCAGGGCGGGGTCGTCGAGCCAGTGCTGCGGACGCTGGTCGAGGTCCCACAGGTGGTGGTGGGCGTCGATGAGTGGGGCGGCGGTGCGGGTCACTGGTGGTCCAAGTCGGGTCGGTCCACGCCGGGTGGGGTCCATGTGGTCTGGGGCGAGGTGTGTCAGGCGCTGGTGGTGTCACCTGGCGGGTTCAGGTGCCAGATCTCGGCGAGCTCCGTCCACTGGCGTGCGTCGCCCTGGTCGGGCCAGGGCTCCTGGCAGGGGTCGGTGAGTTTCCACCACTCCTGGGTCTCGGGGTCGGCTTCGAGGGTGGCCATGTCGGTCTCGAAGTCGGCGCCGTGGTACTCGAAGTAGGCGAACAGCGCGTCACCGTGGAGGTAGATGCTGTAGTTGCGGATGTTCGACCGGTGCAGGGCGGCTTCGACGCCGGGCCAGACGGCCGAGTGGAGTTCGAGGTACTCCTCGCGGTGCTCGGGTCGGAGCCTGATGGTCTGGGCGACGCGCTTCATGCGGTGCTCTCCTCCTTGCCCGGGGAGGGCCGGCCGACCGGAGTGTCGAACGGTGTGCGGTAGCTGGGAGCGTTCGTGCGCAGGTCGAGCCGCAGGGTGAGCCGGATACGAGTGGACGCGGGCAGCCGGACCGTCAGAAAGGCACTGTCACAGGCCTCCTCCGCCTCGGCGACGACCGGCTCGGTGTGACCGTAGTCGTACATGTCCCCCGTCCAGGTGTCGTCCTCGCAGGTGGTGTACCTGACGGTGGTGATGGTGTGCTCGGCGAAGGCGCCGGCCTGCACGATCACCGTGCGCGTGGACTCGGGGGAGAGGTTGACGAGCTCGACGGTGGTCGCTTCGGGGTCGATGGAGGTGACCAGCGCGGCCACGTCCGGCGGCAGACCGGCACGGCGGGCCTCGGCGTCGTGGTAGCGCAGCCGAGCCTGCTGCAGACCGCCGTTGTACAGCACCTGCGGGCCGCCCCACGTCAGTTGGACCAGGGCTTCGGTGACCACGGGGTTGGACTGCTGCCACACATGGATGTCGGCCTCGGGCACGTCCAGGTCGCGGTAGCGGTCCATGCGCCGCAGGCGGTGGCGGACCTGGGCCTGGGCGGTCGCGAGGATCCGCTCGGGGTAGCCGGGGTCGTCGCCGGCGAGGAAGGCGAACCAGGCCTTCTCGTGCCCGGACTCCTCCTTGGCCCTGAACGGCCGGACGGTGCGCCAGTCGATGCCGTCGACTTCGCGCAGTCCCTCCAGCCGGGCACGGTCCGCTTCGGAGGCGGTGTGGTGCCACAGCGCCACCGGGACGGGCGGGGTGGCCGGGTTGTAGTCGAACCAGCCCGAGTCGTTGTGGCGGAAGGGGAGGTGCGGAGTGGGTGTGCGGATGTCGGGGCCGAGTTCGACCGCCCACTTGGAGGGGAGGCTGGAGTCCGCTTCGGTGTGGGGCATCACCTTGGCGTGGCCGATGAGGGCGTCGAGGGATGTCGCGACCATGGAGAGGTAGCCGTCGTCCCCGGTGACCGTGGCCGCCGCGAGCGCCGCCACACAGGCCGCGTGGCCGACGCTGTGCCAACCGTGCGGCCAGGACCAGCCGTAGTGGCCGCCGTACCAGCGGCCCTCCAGCAGGCTGCCGACGACGCCGTCCGGGCCGGCGTTGTCCGGGATGAGACCGCCGTTCGCCTCGGTGCGCTCCCGCCACGCGCCGACGTACTCGACGATCCAGTCGCGGTAGCGCTCCTCGCCGGACAGGATCCAGGCGTTGAGGACCAGGCCGGCCGCCGCGAGGTTGACCGCGGTGTCACCGACGCCCGTCCGGTCCCGCATCTGCGCGCCGAGACGCGGGTCCGCGGAGAGCGGGTGGGGGCCGCCTTCGGCCTCGGGGATCCAGTCGAGCGGGAAGCCGTACGTCTCTGCTTCCTTGAGCATCCAGGGATAGACGTCACCGTCGAACAGGCCCGTGCGCTCGGGGTCGCTGCCGTTGTGCGGGCGGGTGATGACCCGGTGCTCGGGGTCGTAGTTGCCCTTGGCCGGGTCGACGTACAACTCGGCGAAGCGCAGGGCGCGTTCGGACCAGCGGTCGGGCGCGGCCATGCTGAGGAAGTAGAGCAGGAGCAGGCTCTCGCCCTGGTGGAACCAGTCGTATCCGCGCTCGAACTCGTCGTGCAGCATGTCCAGTTCGGTGAGCTGCCGGGTCACGCCCTCCCAGTGCTTCTCACTGGCCGGCAGCAGGTCGTCGGCGCCGCCCAGGAGGTAGAGCTGGGGCCAGTTGAAGAACACCTCGTAGAAGTCGTCCACACCGTCGCGGGTGGTCAGCGGGCCGGAGTAGTTCAGTCGTCCGTCCGATCCGGTGAAGTCGCGGGCGAAGCGCCGCCAGGCGTGGTCGAGGAGATCGAACAGAGACCGCTGCGCCACGGCCCAGCCGGGTGGTTCGAGCAGCGGCACCCTCGCCTCTGTCTCGGGTGGCGGGACCGGCTGGTCGTGGGGGGCGTCCTTGGCCGAGGTGCGGTCGGCAGAGCTGTAGGGCACGGGGATCTCCGTTCGGGGTGGGCGGCGGGGCGGCGCAGGCCGGAGACGGCGGCCGGGACGGGCCGCTATTCCTTGGTGGCGCCGGCGAGCATCCCGCTGACCAGGAAGCGCTGGGCGAAGAGGAAGACGACCAGCACGGGCGTGATGGCGACGAGGGTGGCCAGAGCCAGCTGCGGCCGCTGGATCGCGAGGTCGCCGACGGCCGGGTTGAAGGACGGCACGTTGCTGAGCAGGCTTCCGACCCCCACCTGGATGGGCATCTGGCTGCTCTCGGGGAGCATCACGTACGGCAGGAAGTAGTTGGTCCAGTTGGCGACGAAACTGAAGAAGCCCACGAGCGCGATGACCGGTGTCGCCAGCGGCAGCGCGATGTGCCAGAAGACGCGGAACTCCGAGCAGCCGTCCATCCGGGCCGCCGCCAGCAGGTCCTTCGGTACGGCGGTGGTGAAGTAGATGTACGTCAGGTACACGCCGAACGGGTAGAACGAGTACGGCAGGATGATCGACCACATCGTGCCGATCAGGTGCACCGCGTTGATCTCCAGGAACAGCGGCACCACCAGCGTGGCGTTCGGCATGAGCATCACGACCAGCGTCGCGATCAGCAGGGTGTGCCGGCCGCGGAACTCGGTCATGGCCAGGGCGTATCCCGCGGGAATGGCGACAGCGAGCGTGATGACCAGCGAGATCACCGCGTAGAGGGCCGAGTTGCCGAGCCACTGCATGACGGCGTTGTCCTGGAACGCCGTGAGGGCGTGCCAGTTCGACTTCAGCGCGTGGAAGGAGCCGAAGGACAGCGGATTGTCGTGGACCAGTTGCTGGTCGGTCTTGGTCGCCGCGAGGACGAGCCACAGCACCGGCAGCACGAAGAAGGCGAGGAATGCGGCCAGTACGGATCCGGTCAGCAGCCGGGAGCCCAGGTGCCGTACGGGCCGGCGGTGCGGCGGCCGGTGGTGGTGAGATCGGCTCATGAGGGGCGCTTCCCGTTCCGGGCTCGCTGCGACGGCGACTCGACCGCCAGAGGTTTTAGTCGGCATCGAAGAACCCCGACCGTGCGACGAAGACGGCGGCGGCCGACACACTGACGACCAGGAGTTCCACCGAGACCGCGGCGGCGCCGTTGATGTTGTTCATCTGGAAGGCGAAGTCGTACGTCAACTGGTTGAGCGAGTAGTCGCGTCCGGCCACGCCCACGCTGGCGAGGGACAGCAGCTGCGGCTCGACGAAGAGCTGCGCGCCGCCCGCGAACGCCAGGATCACCATGTACACGATCCACTTGCGGAGCATCGGGATCTGCACGTGCCAGGCGGTCTGCCAGGCGCCCGCGCCATCGATGCGCGCGGCTTCCATCACATCCGTGGGGATGTTGTTGAGTGCGCCGTACATGACGACGATCCAGCCGCCCGCACCGGTCCAGAACGCGATGATCGTGAACAGCACGGGCAGGTTGCCGGGTGCGATCACCTCGCCGAAGGTGTGGAATCCCAGCACGCCCAGGAGCGAACTCACCGGGCTCACCGTCGGGTCGAGCATGAACAGCCACACCAGCACGCTCGCGGCGCCGGCGAGCGCTCCCGGGATGTAGTAGAGGAAACGCAGCGCCTTGCCGGCGGAACCCGAGGCCAGGCGGTGCAGCAGCAGCGCCAGCGCCACCACGAACACGACCAGGGACAGGAGCCAGAAGGCGAGGTAGACGGCGACATGGCTCACGGAGTCCAGGAAGCGGAAGTCCTGCGCCGTGGTCACGAAGTTGGAGAAGCCGGTGACCCTGCCCCCGGCGTCGGTGAAGGCGAAGTAGATCGCGTAAGCGGTCGGAAGGACGCCGAAGGCGATCAGCAGGACCACGTAGGCGGCGACGAAGGCCGTGCCGGCCCGGCTCTGCCGGCCGGCGCCGCGAGGACTCCGGCGGGCAGAGCCGGTCGAGGAGCGGGCGAGGGTCACTGGGAGACCTTGTATCCGTTGGACTTGGCGTACTTGACGATGGAGTCCTGCCAGGCCGGCAGCAACGAGACGACACTCTTGCCCTGGGTCAGACCGGGCTTGACGGTGGCGGCCCAGATCGCCTCCTGGCTGAACTGGCCCGAGCCCCACCCGTTCCAGACCTGGGAGGAGGCTGCCTTGAGAGCGCTCAGGTCGCCGGCGAAGTAGCCGGAGGCGTCCTGTCCTTTCAGCCACGTCTCGGCCGCCGGCGCGTACGCGGGGAAGCCCGGCGCCTTCTCACCCTGGTAGGCGTTGTCGGTGGTGACCCACTTCAGGAAGTCGGCAGCGGCCTTGACGTGCTCGGAGTGCTGGGACAGCAGCCACGTGCCGCCGCCGACGTTGCCGGTGGACGGCGAGGTCTCTCCCTGCCACTGGGGGATGGGTGCGGCCGCGATCTGTTTGGCCGGCGTCTTGAAGGTGCCCTCGAACAGCGCGCCGCCGTACCAGGCGGGGCCGGGCATGAGCAGAACCTTGTCGGCCTGGTTCTTGCCGAAGTCGGTGCTGAAGACCCCGCTGATGGACATGGACTTGTTCTTGATCAGCACGTCCATGAGCCTGGCCATCTTGGTGCAGGCCTCGCTGGAGGTGTTCACCGACACAGCCTTCGGGCCGGTGATGTGGTTGGCGCCGCACTTGCTCGCCCACAGGTAGATCTCGGGCGTGAAGGCGTCACCCGCGTCACCCACGAGGTAGCCCGGGTGGTCCTTGGCCACCTTCTCGCCGAGCTTCTGGTACTCCTCCCACGTCGTCGGCACCGCGTAGCCGAACTTCTTCAGCAGCGGGGCGTTGTACCACAGCACCGCCTGGGAGAGGTCGTTGCGCAGACAGTAGAGGGTGCCGCCCACCGTGCAGACGTCGTTGGCGCCCTTCGCGAACTGCCCCAGGGACGCCGAGGGGATCAGGCCCTTGTTGAGCGGAGCGGCGAAGCCCGCGTCGACCGCCCAGGAGGCCTCGTTGTTCTGCGAGCTGAACACCACGTCCGGCCAGCCCTTGTGGGTGCGGTTGAACAGCTGGACCTTGGTCTGGAGGTAGTTGGAGCCGTTGGCGTCGCCGTCATAGCTGACTATGTTCAGCTTCACCTCGGGGTGCAGCTTCTGGTACAGCTTCGCGGCGTCCATACGGGTCGCGTCCACCCAGACGGTCAACGCGCCGTCCTTCTGCGGCACCTGAGCGAAGCCGTCCTTGGTCGTCGTACCGGCCGTGCCGCCGCCGCCACAGGCCGTCACGGTCAGCAACACCGTGACCGCGCACCCGGCCAGCAACGCCGCACGCCCTTTGCTGATCGCTCTCTTCGGGCTGGACGAAGGCTTGTAGACGGTCATGTGCGACTCCACTGGTTTCACAGGGCGCCCCGAGCAGATGGACTGGTGGCGCGCGAGGATCGGGCGACGTGGCCGTACCGGCCGGGCGTCAGGGACCGCAGACGGCCGTCTCGCTTGCCGTCGCGGAAGAAATTAGGCGCCTCATCCAGGATCCAGTCAAGAGTTTGTGCGCCCTTTTCCCAGCAATATGCGGGTAGTGATGCCTGATTTGGGCACTAAATGTCCCGATAGGTCACGATTCACACATTGACAGATCCGCCTCATACTGTGGATCTACGTGCCAGATGAGTACGACTAATCGATGCTTGGGATACGATGAGCACGGCTCCACAGCGATCAGCCGCCCCAGTTGCGCCAGCCAGGAGGCAGGACAGATGAACGACACGCCCGCGGCCCAGGCGGCCTTGCCGACGCAGGCACCCACGGCTGCGACCGCAGCGGTGAACGGCACGGGCGCGCGGAGTGAGTACCGGCCCGGCTACGAGGTCGTGGCGGAGCGGATCCTCGAGTTCATCGCCGAGGCCCGTCTGGTGGCAGGTGATCGGCTGCCCACGGAGAACGACCTGGCCCAGAGGCTGGACACCAGCAGGGCGGTGGTTCGGGAAGCCGTGAAGATCCTTTCGGCGCTCGGCCGGGTCCGGGCGCACAAGGGGCGTGGACTGTTCGTCGCGGACGACGAGGGCATGCTCATCACCAGCCGCTGGGGCGGCTTCTTCCGCCCGGTCGACATCGATCACGTGCTCATGCTGTTCGAGTTCCGCCGGGTCCAGGAAACGGCCGCGAGCAGCCTGGCCGCCACCCGGGCCACGCCCGCCGAGCTGCGGACCATCGAGGTGGCCATGCAGCAGTGCCGGCACGGGTTCACCCACGGGCAGGTCGAGGTGTTCAACCAGGCGGACGAGGACTTCCACATGGGCGTCGCCGTCGCCTCGCACAACACCTTCCTCGTCAGCGCCGTGCGTGACGCACGACGACTGCAGCGGCAGTCCAGCGCGATAGGGATCCACGACACGCTCGGTGAAGGCACCGAGTCCGCGGTCGTGGAGCACGAGCAGATCTACCGGGCCATCCGCGACGGCCGGCCCGACGAGGCGGCCGAGGCCACGGCGACACATCTCGACAGGACACTCGAGGACTACCGGCGGGAGATCCAGCGCCGCCTGTTCGGATAGCGCTCAGCGTCGGAGTTCCCTCAAGCGGGCTCCTGCGAGCCGCGCAGGATCAGCGGGACCGCCCGGTTTAACGCCTACCCCGGGAGTTCCGTGCGCTCCCACCACTCGTACACGGGCAACAGGCCCTCCGAGGTCTCCTGCTGACGCGTCGTGGCCCTGAAGTGCTCATATCCCCCACGGAACAGGAGCTTGATGTCGACCCCGGGCTCCGGCGCGGAGACGATCCGCTCGGTGAGATCGTCAGGGCCGCCCTGGAGAACTGCTTTCGTCACATCGGTCATGGCCAGATCTTCTCCGAAAGCCGGACCCGCTCCTCAGGGACGCGCCGACCCGGCCGGCTCGCCGCTCACGGGTCAATTGTTCAGGTAATCACCTGCGTAATGTCGACGTGGCAGCCGACCCACCCGTTCACGCCCAATAGGCCCTCCTGAGCGCGGACTTGGCCAGCTTCCCCGTGGGTGTCCGTGGCAGCGTGTCCGTGAAGTCCACGCTGCGCGGGGTCTTGTAGTGCGCGATGTGCTGCCGGGCGAAGTCGATGAGTTCGCGCTCCAGTTCGGGGCCGGGCGCGACACCGGGCGCGGGCTGCACGACCGCCTTGACGACCTCGCCCATCTCCGAATCGGGCACCCCGACGACCGCGACGTCGGCGACCTTCGGGTGCAGGATCAGGCAGTTCTCCGTCTCCTGCGGGTAGATGTTCACGCCGCCGGAGATGATCGTGAACGCCCGCCGGTCGGTGAGGAAGAGGTAGCCGTCCTCGTCGACATGCCCGATGTCGCCCGTGGTCGTCCAGGCGGGGTGGTCGGGGTGCTGCGCGGCGCGGGTGCGGCCGGCGTCTTTGTGATAGGTGAAGGGCAGCTCGTCACGCTCGAAGTAGACGGTGCCGGTCTCGCCGGCGGGCAGCACCTTGCCGTCCTCGCCGCAGATCCGCACCTCACCGAGGAGTCCGCCCCGGCCCACGGACCCCGGTTTGCGCAGCCACTCCTCGGGGTCGATGAAGGTGATCCCGTTGGCCTCGGTCGCCGCGTAGTACTCGTACAGGACCGGCCCCCACCACTCCATCATCCGCCGCTTCACCTCGACGGGGCAGGGCGCGGCGGCATGGATGGCAACCTTCAGCGACGACACGTCGTACGACGTCCGCGTCTCGGGCGGCAGTTTGAGCATCCGTACGAACATGGTCGGCACCCACTGGCTGTGCGTGACCCGGTGCCGTTCCACGGCTTCGAGCGCGGACTCGGCGTCGAAGGAGTCCATCAGGACGACTGTGCCGCCGGTGGCGGTGACGACGTAGCAGAAGCGGAGTGGGGCCGCGTGGTAGAGCGGGGCCGGACAGAGATAGACGGTGTCCTCGTCGAAGCCGTACATCGGCTGGAACAGAAGCTGGAACGTGCTCGGCACCTCTCGGATGTCGCCTTCCGGCAGGGCCGGTTCGATTCCCTTGGGGCGGCCGGTGGTTCCGGAGGAGTACAGCATGTCGCTGCCCCGCGGCTGTTCGGCGGGCGGCTCGGGCGAGGCGGCGGCGAGGGCGGCCTCGTAGGAGCCGTCGTCGAAGCGCAGGGTTGCCGACGGCATCAACTGCGCCACATGGTCGGCGAGTTCACCCAGCTCCCCCGAGACGATCAGCGCGGAGGCGCCGCAGTCGCGCACGATGTAGCCGGCCTCGTCGGCGGTCAGATGGTGGTTGACGGCGGTGACGTAGAGGCCGGAGCGCGCGGCGGCCCAGTAGACCTCCAGGAACCGCGGGTCGTTCCCCGAGAGGATCGCGACGTGGTCACCGCGGCGCAGCCCGCTGGTCCGCAGGTGATCGGCGAGGCGCAGGGAGCGCTCCTCGAGCTGTCCGTAGGTGAGGGTCCGGCCGCCGTCCGCGGTGACGACGGCCGGCCTGGTGGGGTCGTACGCTCCGGGATACATGCGGGGACGGTACCGCGCACAGTTGACGGTACGTCAGTGGTACGCACCTCCTTGTGCGTTGGCGCCGGTCCGCAGGCCGGTGGCCGTTTCGGCGGCCCTGGCGAGGGCGCGCCGATCGGGTGCGCTGCCCGGCGCGAGCACCGGTCGCACCCCCACCTCCGCCACCACCCCGCGCGCCGACACGACCCGCCACACCGAGGTGAGCAGCGAGTCGCTCCCGACGAACGCGGGTGCGGTGCTCACCGCTCCGCCGTCGAGGCGGTAGTGCAGGCGCACCGGCTGGACGGGGACACCGGCGTCGAGTGCGGCCTGGAAGACGGCCCGCCGGAAGTGGCCCTGGGCCCGGCCGCACCACGTGCTGCCCTCGGGAAAGACCACCACCGCGGCGCCGTCGCGCAGCGTGTCCGCGATCCGTTCGACGGTGCGGGGCAGGGCGCGCAGCCGGTCGCGCTCGATGAACAGGGCCCCGCTGCGCGCGGTGAGCGCGCCCGCCACGGGCCACTGGCGGATCTCGGCCTTGGCGAGCATCCTGCTGGGTCGCACGGCGGCGAGGAGCGGGATGTCCAGCCAGGAGATGTGGTTGGCCACCAGCAGCAGGCCGCCGGTGGGCGGGGCGTCGCCGGTCATCCTGATCCGCACTCCCGAGGCCCGTACCACCGTCCGGCACCACGCCCGGATGATCCGGTCGCGCCGTGCGGCGGCGATCCGTGCGACGGCCGGCATCAGCACGACCCCGACGACGACGGTGACCAGGACCGCGACCAGCCGCAGCACGGCGCGCGGCGCCGCGGCGGCCGACCGCGTGGACTGCACGCAGACCTGCGGAGTGCAGGGGGCGCTCGGCAGCCAGGCGCTCGCCGCAACAGCCGTACCGGCCATGGGCGTTCGGCGGGTCCAGGGCGCCACCGGTACGCGGATACGGGTTGTGCCCGCCGCGCCCGTCGCGCTCGACACGCTCATGACGCCGGTATGAGCGACAGGAAGTGCCGCAGATAGCGCGGGTCGACGCGGCGCATCGACAGCAGCACGTACAGGTCGGCGACGCCGAAGTCCGGGTCGTGCGCGGGTTCCGCGCACACCCAGGCGCCGAGGCGCAGATACCCGCGCAGCAGCGGAGGCAGCTCGGTGCGCGCCGCCCGGGTCACACCCTCGGCGCTCCAGGGCAGCAGCGGACGTACGCGGTACTCCTCGGGCGCCAGGTACTTGGCCCGGACCCGGTCCCAGGTGCCCGCGGCGAGCGCGCCGCCGTCGGCGAGCGGGATGGAGCAGCAGCCGGCGAGCCACTCGTGGCCGCCCTGCACCATGTAGCGGGCGATACCGGCCCAGATCAGGCCGATGACCGCGCCGTCGCGGTGGTCGGGGTGCACGCAGGAGCGGCCGACCTCGACGAGCCCGGGGCGGATCGCGTCGAGCGGGCCGAGGTCGAACTCGCTCTGCGAGTAGAGCCGCCCGGCGACCGCGGCCCGCTCGGGCGGCAGCAGCCGGTAGGTGCCGACGACCTGGCCGGTCACGGTGTCGCGGACCAGCAGGTGATCGCAGTACGCGTCGAAGGCGTCGATGTCGAGGCCCGGTTGCGGGGTGGCCAGCAGGGCACCCATCTCTCCGGCGAAGACGTCGTGGCGCAGCCGCTGGGCCGCTCGGACGTCGGCCTCGTCGCGGGCGAGGGTGACGGTGTAGCGGGTGGGGGCAACAGGCTGCGGCGGGCTGTCGAGGGTGGATACGCCGGTCATGGCACTCTCCTGGTCACGGGCCGGGTCGGCGGTACGGCGGCGGCCGGGTGTGCGCATTCGCCGCCACTTCTGTTCTTCCGATGCCGATTGGCGTGTACGTGACCGGCGCCGAGAGCCGGGATGTGGGGATGTTGAATGCCAGGGGCGTCCGGGAAAGCGAGACGGGACCGGGAATGAGCACCACTCCCGGTCCCGCCCGTCCGCACCGTAACGGCGAACGACGTACGGCTAACGCCTTCCCGCTCTGCGGGTCGCGCGCAGCCACTCCTTGTTCATGCCGGTGATGGAGACCAGCGGGATTCCCTTCGGGCAGGCGGTGGCGCATTCGCCGGCGAGGGTGCAGCCGCCGAAGCCCTCCTCGTCCATCTGCGCGACCATGTCGAGGACGCGGGTCTCACGTTCGGGCGCGCCCTGCGGCAGCACGTTCAGGTGGTTGATCTTCGCGGAGGTGAAGAGCATCGCCGCGCCGTTGGGGCAGGCGGCCACGCAGGCGCCGCAGCCGATGCACTCGGCGTGCTCGAAGGCGAAGTCGGCGTCCGGCTTCGGGACGGGAGTGGCGTGGGCCTCGGGCGCCGCGCCGGTGGGGGCGGTGATGTAGCCGCCGGACTGGATGATGCGGTCGAAGGCGGACCGGTCGACCACGAGGTCCTTCACGACCGGGAAGGCCGAGGCGCGCCACGGCTCGACGTCGATCGTGTCGCCGTCCTTGAAGGACCGCATATGCAGCTGGCAGGAGGTGGTGCGCTCCGGGCCGTGCGCGTCGCCGTTGATGACGAGCGAGCAGGCGCCGCAGATGCCCTCGCGGCAGTCGTGGTCGAAGGCGACGGGGTCCTCGCCCTTGAGGATGAGCTCCTCGTTGAGGGTGTCGAGCATCTCCAGGAAGGACATGTCGGCCGAGATGCCGTCCACGTCGTACGTGGACATCGCGCCGGGGGCGTCGGCGTTCTGCTGCCGCCAGACGCGCAGGGTGAGCTTCATGCGTAGCTCCGCTGAGTGGGGTGGACGTACTCGAAGACGAGGTCTTCCTTGTGCAGGACGGGGGCGTCGCCGGTGGCGGTGAACTCCCAGGCGGCCGCGTAGGAGAACTCGTCGTCCTTGCGCGCCGCCTCGCCGTCGGGGGTCTGGGACTCCTCGCGGAAGTGGCCGCCGCAGGACTCGGCGCGGTGCAGCGCGTCGAGGCACATGAGCTCGGCGAGCTCCAGGTAGTCGACGACGCGGTTGGCCTTCTCCAGTGACTGGTTGAACTCCTCGCCGGTGCCGGGGACCTTGATGCGCCGCCAGAACTCCTCGCGGATCTGCGGGATGCGTTCAAGTGCCTTGCGCAGCCCGGTCTCCGTCCGCGCCATGCCGCAGAACTCCCACATGAGTTCGCCGACTTCGCGGTGGAAGGAGTCGGGGGTGCGGTCGCCGTCGACGGCGAGGAGCAGCCGCAGCCGGTCCTCCGTCTCGGCCAACACCTCCTGCACGACCGGGTGTTCGTGCGTGACCACTTCGTGGTGCGGGTTGCGGGCCAGGTAGTCGTTGATCGTGGACGGCAGGACGAAGTAGCCGTCGGCGAGCCCCTGCATCAGGGCGGAGGCTCCCAGGCGGTTCGCGCCGTGATCCGAGAAGTTGGCCTCGCCGATCGCGAACAGGCCGGGGACGGTGGTCTGCAGGTCGTAGTCGACCCACAGTCCGCCCATCGTGTAGTGCACGGCAGGGTAGATCCGCATCGGCACGGTGTACGGGTCCTCGGCGGTGATCCGCGCGTACATGTCGAAGAGGTTGCCGTACTTCTCCTCGACGGCCTTGCGGCCCATCCGCTGGACGGCGTCGGCGAAGTCGAGGTAGACGCCCTGGCCGCCGGGGCCGACTCCCCTGCCCTCGTCGCAGACGTTCTTCGCGGCGCGGGAGGCGATGTCGCGCGGCACCAGGTTGCCGAAGGACGGGTAGATGCGTTCCAGGTAGTAGTCCCGCTCGTCCTCGGGGATCTTGTTCGGCGGCCGGTCGTCGCCCTTGGCCCTGGGCACCCAGATGCGGCCGTCGTTGCGCAGCGACTCGCTCATCAGGGTGAGTTTGGACTGGTGGTCGCCGGTGCGCGGGATGCACGTCGGGTGGATCTGCGTGAAGCAGGGGTTGGCGAAGTGGGCGCCGCGCCGGTGGGCCCGCCAGATGGCGGTGGCGTTGGAGTTCATGGCGTTCGTCGACAGGTAGAAGACGTTGCCGTAGCCGCCGGAGGCGAGCACCACCGCGTCCGCGAAGTAGCTGTCGATGCGGCCGGTGACGAGGTCGCGGGCGACGATTCCGCGGGCCCGCCCGTCGACCACGATCAGGTCGAGCATCTCGGTCCGGGCGTGCAGTTCGATGTTGCCGGCCGCGATCTGTCGCGACAGTGCCTGGTAGGCGCCGAGCAGGAGCTGCTGCCCTGTCTGGCCGCGGGCGTAGAAGGTGCGGGACACCTGGACGCCGCCGAAGGAGCGGGTGTCGAGGAGTCCGCCGTACTCGCGGGCGAAGGGCACGCCCTGTGCGACGCACTGGTCGATGATCTCCACCGAGATCTGCGCAAGGCGGTGGACGTTGGACTCCCGCGCCCTGAAGTCCCCGCCCTTGACGGTGTCGTAGAACAGCCGGTGGACCGAGTCGCCGTCGTTGCGGTAGTTCTTCGCGGCGTTGATGCCGCCCTGCGCGGCGATCGAGTGGGCGCGGCGGGGCGAGTCCTGGTAGCAGAACTGGACGACGTGGTAGCCCTGTTCGGCGAGCGTGGCACCGGCGGCGCCGCCCGCGAGGCCGGTTCCGACGACGATCACCGTGTGCTTGCGGCGGTTGGCGGGGTTGACGAGCTTGGCCTCGAAGCGGCGGGTGTCCCAGCGCTCGTGGACCGGGCCGTCGGGCGCCTTGGTGTCGACGACCGGCTCTCCGGTCGCGTACTCGGCATAGGAAGTCATGTCAGCTCACCACTCCGGTCATGACGCCCACGGGTACGGCGATGAAGCCGGCCGTGAGCAGCAACGCGAGAACATTGGCGACGGTCTTCAGGGCGCGGTCGCGGCTGCGGCTGCCGGCGCCCAGGGTCTGCGCGGCGCTCCAGAAGCCGTGCCGGATGTGCAGACCGAGGGCGAGCATCGCGACGATGTAGACCACGTCGCCGTACCAGGTCGAGAAGGTGTCGACGACGTTCTGGTAGGGGTGTCCGGCCTGGAAGCCGCCGGTGTGCACGGTGCCGGTCGTCAGGTCGAGGAGGTGCCAGACGATGAACAGGCCGAGGATGATCCCGCCCCAGCGCATGGTGCGTGTCGCGTAGCTCGCCCGCGGCTTCCTGTGGACGTACTTGCTGGGCCGGGCCCGCAGGTCGCGGCGGCTCAGCTGGTAGGCGGCGGTGGCGTGCGCGACGACGGCGACGACCAGGACCACCCGGATGATCCACAGGGCCCACTCGTAGTGCAGGAAGGGCTCACCGAGGGTGCGCAGCCAGTGTGCGTAGTGGTTGAACTCGCCCGGCCCGAAGAAGATCTTCAGGTTTCCGATCATGTGGACGACCAGGTAGAGCAGCATGATCAGGCCGCTCACGGCCATGACCGTCTTCTTGCCGACCGAACTGTCCCACACGGTGCGTGTCATCGACGGTCGTCGGTCCGTCCGCGTTGCCAGAGCCATGTCTCAGAACGCTAGGGCCGAAGGGGCCAATCGGTCCAAGACATGGTTCGGCTCGTTTCCATAGGCATGCCCTATCGTGGGTCGAGTGCAATTCCAGCAGCTCCAGTACTTCGTGGCCGTCGCCGAGACCCGGCACTTCACCCGGGCCGCCGATCTGGTCCATGTCGCGCAGCCGTCCCTCTCGCAGCAGATCAAGGCGCTGGAGCGGGAGCTGGGGGCGGATCTGTTCCTGCGGGCGCGCGGCAACATCACGCTGACGGACGCGGGCGAGGCGCTGCTGCCGCTGGCCCGCCGCATCCTGGCCGACGCCGACACGGCCCGCCACGAGGTGCAGGAACTGGCCCAGCTGCGCAGCGGGCGGGTGCGGCTCGGCGCCACTCCGAGCCTGTGCACGGGCCTGCTCCCGGACGTGCTGCGCGCATTCCACGACCGCTATCCCGGCATCCGGCTGCTGATCGAGGAGGGCGGCTCGCATGATCTGGTACGAGAACTCGCGCGCGGCGCTCTCGACCTCGCCCTGCTGGTGCTCCCGCTGCCCACCCCGTCCCCGGCGCTGACCACGCTGGAGCTGCTCAGGGAGGACCTGGTGGTGGTGTCGTCGCCGGACGCGCCCGCGCCGGGCCGCGGGCGCCGCGCCCTGCGGATCGCGGACCTGGAGGGCGCACGTCTCGTGATGTTCCGGCACGGCTACGACCTGCGGGAACTGACGGTCGCCGCATGCCGCGCCGAGGGCTTCGAGCCGGACTTCGCGGTGGAGGGCGGCGAGATGGACGCGGTGCTGGGGTTCGTCCGCGCGGGCCTGGGCGTGGCCGTCGTCCCGCGCATGGTGGCCACCCGGTCGGGACGCGGGCTGCGCGTGACCCCGCTCGCACAGCCCGGTCTGCACCGCACGATCGCCCTGGCGCACCGCAGCGACGTGGCTCCGCCGCGGGCGGCCAGGGAGCTTCAGCGGATGCTGCTGGAGCACTGAGCGCACTCGGCCGCCGCTGCCTGGAACGGCATGGCACACGGGTGAGCGCCGGGAGTTCTCGTGAAGTTGAGGCGGTGGCCACCTCAATCCTGAGTGGCGGATGGACAGTACATAGTCGACCATGCCCGTCCCCACAAGGAGTTGGACCCTGATGCCGAGCACCGGGCCCGCCGAGGTCTGCACCCTCCCGGCGAGCAGCAGACCCGCGCCAGGCGGAGGCCACTCCCTACGGCTCGACATCCAGGGACTGCGCGCGGTGGCCGTCGGGCTCGTGGTCCTCTCCCACGCCGGAGTGTCACAGGTCAGCGGCGGTTACGTCGGCGTCGACGTGTTCTTCGTGATCTCCGGCTTCCTCATCACGTCCCTGCTCCTGCGTGAACTCACCACCACCGGGCGGCTGTCGGTCCGCTCCTTCTTCGCTCGCCGGGCGCTGCGGCTGCTGCCCGCGTCGTCCCTGGTCATCGCCGCCGCACTGGCCGGGTCCTGGCTGTTCCTGTCGAAGGTGCGGCTCGCCGAGTACGCGGGCGACGCTCTCGCCAGCGCGCTGTACGCGGTCAACTTCCGGCTGGCGGCGGCCGGTACGGACTATTTGGCCCAGGACAGTCCGCCGTCGCCCTTCCAGCACTTCTGGTCGCTCGCCGTGGAGGAGCAGTTCTACCTCGTGTGGCCGCTGCTCCTGCTGCTCTGCTGGCGCGTCGCCCGTGGCCGGCGCGGGCTGGTCATGGTGCCGCTCGTGGTGCTGTGCCTGGGGTCGTTCGCGGACAGCGTCCTGGAGACGAACTCCTCGGCGCCCTGGGCGTACTTCGGCTTCGCCGGCCGGGGCTGGGAACTCGGCGTCGGGGCGCTGCTGGCGCTGGCCGCGGCCCGGCTGGAACGGCTGCCCGCCGCCCTCGTGGGGCCACTGACCTGGCTCGGGCTGGCCTGCGTCGCGCTGGCGGCGGTCCGGTACGACGACGCGACGCCGTTTCCCGGCTACCGCGCCCTGCTGCCGGTCCTCGGCGCCGCGCTCGTCCTGGCCGGTGGCTGCGCACCCGCCCCGCACGGCGCGGGGTGGCTGCTCGGGCGGCGGCCACTGGTTCGGCTCGGCGGGCTCTCGTACGGCTGGTACCTGTGGCACTGGCCGCTGCTGGTCATCGTCCCGGCGGCGCTGGGCCGTGCGGACGGCACCGCCGAGGTACCGCTCTCACTCGGGCTGTGCGCGGTCGCACTGGGCCTCGCGTGGCTGACGCTGCGCCTCGTCGAGAACCCGGTGCGCTTCCACCGGGCGTTCCGGGGGCGGCCTCGCCGGGCCCTGGCACTGGGCGCCGGTCTGTCGGCGGGGGCCACGGTGCTGTCACTCACGGCGGCGGCGGTCCCGCCGACGATCGAGGTCGGCGGGCCGGCTCCCGTCCTGGCACAGGCGCTGGCCGGCGCGCCGGACCCGCAGGCGCGGCTGGCCGAACTCCTGGAGTCCTCCGGCGCCGGGCTGCCGAGCAACCTCGTCCCGGCCCTGCCGCAGGTGAAGGCCTCCCGGTCCGCGGTCTACCGGGACGGCTGCCATGTCAGCTACGGCAGCACCGAAACCCCGTCCTGCGTCTACGGGGACCGCGCCTCCTCCCGGACCGTCGTGCTCTTCGGCGACTCCCATGCGGCCCAGTGGTTCCCGGCCCTGCACCGGCTCGCGATCGCGCGCGGGTGGAAGCTGGTCTCGCTGACGAAGGCCTCCTGCAAGGTCGCCGACGTGACCATCATCAGCCGGCACAAGCCGTACACGGCTTGCGACACCTGGCGTTCCCACGCCGTCGCGAGGATCAACGCCCTGCATCCTGCCCTGGTCGTCGTCTCCTCCTCGGACGCGGGCGACCCGGCCCGGCCCGCCGACGACCCTCTTCAGCAGTGGACCGCCGGCTTCGAGGACACCTTCCGGGGCCTGACCGCCTCCGGCGCGCACCTCGCCGTCGTGCTCGACACCCCGTGGCCGAAGGTCGACGCGGTCGACTGCGCCGCCAGGAACTCCCTGCACCTGGGCGTCTGCGCGAACCACCTGCCGGAGGCGATCCACGACGGGACCCGGCACACCGCCGTGCGCAGCGCCGCCGCCGCGACCGGCGCCTCGGTCATCGACCCCGAGCCCTGGGTCTGCGCCACGCGCACCGGCACCTGTCCCGTGGTCGTCGGCAACGTCGCCGTCTACCGCGACGACAGCCACCTCTCCGAGGCCTACGTCGAGGCCCTCACCCCGGTCCTCGCCCCGGCGCTGAACCGTCTGGTCGGCCCGGCCTGAGCATGCCGGGGTCCTCTCCGGTCCGGTCCGGCGGCCAACGCCCACCGGCGGGGCCGCCGGTGGGCGGTAGCGGGCCCGCGGGCGCTCAGGCCGTGGCGTCCACCAGTGCCAGCTCGTGCAGCCGCTCCGGCGGGCCCGGGCGGGCGTAGTACCAGCCCTGGGCCGTGTCGCAGCCCAGTATCCGCAGCTGCTCCGCCTGGGCTCCCGTCTCCACGCCCTCCACCGTGACCGCCAGGTCCAGGCTGTGGGCGAGCGACACGATCCCCTCGACGATCTTGAGGTCGACGGGGTCCGCCGGGAACTGCTGCATGCCCTGGGTGAAGGAACGGTCCAGCTTGAGGATGCTGACCGGCAGGCGCCGCAGGTTGGCGAGGTTGGAGTAGCCCGTGCCGAAGTCGTCGAGGGCGATGTCCACGCCCATCTCGGCCAGCCGGCGCAGCGGCTTGAGAAGGTCGTCGTCGGCGCCGATCAGCGCGGACTCGGTGACCTCCAGGCACAGCGCCTCCGCCCCGAGGCCGGCCCGTTCCAGGATGTCGACGGTGTCCTGGACCAGGCCCGGGTGGGACAACTGGCACGGCGACAGGTTGACGTTGATGCGCAACGGGCCCGCGTCGGTGTGCCGTTCCTGCCACTCGCGGGCCTGGCGCACCGACTGCTCCAGGACCCAGCGCCCGAGCGGGACGATCAGACCGGTGTGCTCGGCGAGCGGGATGAAACGGTCCGGGCCCAGCACGCCGTGCTGCGGGTGCAGCCAGCGCACCAGGGCCTCGGCGCCCCGCACACTGCCGTCGCCGAGGTGCACCAGCGGCTGGTACTCGATGAAGAACTCGCCCCGGTCCAGGGCCGCCGGAAGCGCGGTGGTGAGGCCGTGCCGGGTGATGGCTCGGGCGTCGGCCTCCGGGTCGGCGAGCTCGAAGCGGTTGCCTCCCGCCGACTTGGCCCGGTACATCGTGATGTCGGCGCTGCGCAGCACCTCGGCGGGGCCGCGCTCCCCCGCCGGGCCCTCGACGATGCCGATGCTGCCGCGCACGGTGAGCTCGCGGCCGTCGATGCTGATCGGGGTGACCAGCGCGTTCATGATGCGCCCGGCGAGCTCGTCGACCTCGCGCTCGGTGTCGGTACCGGTGGTCAGGGCCACGAACTCGTCGCCGCCGAGCCGGGCGACCATCTCGCCGGGGGCGGTCGCGCAGGACTGCAGGCGGTCGGCGACCTCGACGAGCAGCCGGTCGCCGGCGGCGTGCCCGAGGCTGTCGTTGATGGTCTTGAAGCCGTCGAGGTCGAGGTAGCACAGGCCGAAGCGCTGGCCCTCGCCCGCGGACAGCGCCTTCTCCAGGCGCTCGAAGAACAGGGTCCGGTTGGGCAGACCGGTGAGCGCGTCGTGCGTGGCCTCGTAGCGCAGCCGCAGGTTGAGCAGCCGGCGCTCGGTGGTGTCCTCCATCAGCGCGAGCTGGTACTGCGGCCGGCCGTCCGGGTCACGCAGCAGCGACACCGTCAGATTGGTCCACAGCACGGTCCCGTCGGGACGGTAGAACGCCTTCTCGACGTGGTAGTGCTCGCGCTCGCCGCGCACCAACTCCTCGTACAGACGCCAGACTTGGGGGGCGTCGTCGGGGTGGGTCCACTCGACGACCTTGCGGCCACGCACACTCTGCTCGGAGATGCCGAACATACGCAGCAGCGCGCCGTTGACCTGAAGGATGTTCCCGTCGAGGTCGGCGATGCCGATCCCTATCGCCGCGCCCTCGAACACCGCGCGGAAGCGGGCCTCGCTCGCGTGCAGCGCCTCGGCGACCGCGCTGCGGGCGTTCAACGCCGCCCGGGAGATGGCCTCCTGCTCGGCGAGCGTCCGCTCCCGCAGCGCGTGCGCGAACCCGGCGGCCATGGCGTGCTGCAGCCGCGCCGAGCGGGTGCGCAGCGCCTCCTGGGGGCTGTCGTCGCCGCAGTAGAGCACCAGATAGGCGTCGACGCAGTCGAGGGTGCGGCTGAGCGCCTCCGGGTCGGTGCAGTGCGCCGTGATGAGGGCGGCGCCGACCGCCTGGCCCTCGGCCGCGTCGAAGGTCCTCGCCCGCAGCGCCTCGCTCAGCCGCCGGGCGAGCGGCACGAGGCGCAGCTCGAACTCCGGCCGGGTCAGCGACGTGGAGGTGACGGGGAAGACCGCACGGCTCCAGATCGTCGCGAACCTGCGCAGTCTGTCCTCCGGCCCGTCCGGCTCGGCGGTCACGCCGTGCGCCCCACGCCGGCGAACCCGGAGAAGGAATAGGGATCCTCGTCCTCGGATGCCGTGTCGGGCCGCCACTTCGGCATCGGCACCAGTCCGGGTTCCACCATGTCGTACCCCTCGAAGAACCGCGCGATGTCCTCGCGCGAGCGCATGATCAGCGGGTTGCGGATGTTCTTGTACACGTCGACCGCACCCTCGGCCCGCTCCTGCGGGAGCGGGATTCCCTCGTAGGAGGCATGCGTGACGACGAGCAGGCTGCCCGGCGCGAGCGCGTCGCGCAGCTCGGCCACCGCCTTGTACGGGTCGTCCGCGTCCTCCACGAAGTGAAGTATGGCAACGAGGAGGAGGGCGACCGGCCGGTTCAGGTCGATCAGGCGCTGAACCTGGGGGCTCGAAAGGATCTCCTGTGGCTTGAGGAGATCGGCGGCGAGCACGTCCGCGTCCTCGTTGCCCTCCAGAACCACCTTGCTGTGGGCCACGGCCACCGGGTCGTGGTCGACGTACATGACGCGTGCGCCGGGGCGCGCGCTCTGGGCGATCTCGTGGACGTTGCCGAAGGTGGGAATGCCCGAACCGATGTCCAGGAACTGCGTGATGCCCTCATCGGCCGCGAAGCGCACCGCACGGCGCATGAACGCCCGGTTCGCCTGCATGATCTTCGGGAGTCCCGGCATGAACTCCATGGCCCTGCGCGCCGCTTCGCGGTCCACCTCGAAATTGTGCGAACCGCCCAGGTAGTAGTCGTAGATGCGGGAAACACTCGGCACCGAGATGTCGATGCTCCGGGGGGCCCAGGCGGGACGCTCCATCTATGTCTCCACGGCGTAGGGGGCAGGCGAGGCGATCCGGTGTTCGAGCTGAGGCTACTGATCGTCCGCCAAACGGGCGAGCCAAAACGGAAATTGACCGTCCGTTCCCGGTCACTGCCTCCGGCACATGCGGAACGGGCGCCCGATGAACGCCCCTTGAACGCGCGTCCCGTGCGCCCCCGCGAAACCCCTCCGAAGCACTCCAAAAGGGCCCGGTGCCGGCCGGGCAACGTCGGTCCGTACGCCGACGTGCGGGAACGCCGAGCGGCCCGCCCCCTCCGTGCGGTGCGGAGGGGGCGGACCGTAGGTCGTACGCGCTGTTCTGTTCGTCCGGCACACGTGCCTGGCTTCGTCCCCTCCCTTCCGCGTTCCGTTGCCGGTGTGCTGCGAGTGAGGCGATCAACCCTGGGGAGGTGACCCTCTACTTCTTCGGCGCGCCGACCGGCTTTCCGTCGGGGGAGACGGCGTACCAGGTGCCGCCGACACCCTGACCGTTGGTGTCCCCGGCGGCCTTGTCACCGGAGAAGGTGTAGATGGGCCAGCAGTTGACGGTCATCTGCTTGGCGCCGTCCGGGCGGGTGAAGCCCATCAGGCCCTTCTTCTGAACGCCCTTGGTGTCGTTCGCTTCGACGGGCGCGACGACCGGCCACTTCTCCAGGCAGGCTCCGGTGCAGTTCGAGACCGGCTTCGGCCACGCCTCGTCCTTCATGAAGCGGTAGACCGTCATGCCGTTCTTGTCGACGATGATCTCGCCGAGCTTCGGGTCGTTGCGGGTGGACAGACCCGGCAGGTCGGCCTTGACGGCCGCCTTCTTGCCGTCGGGGGCGGACGCGAACCAAGTTCCGCCCACACCCTGGCCGTTGGTGTCCCCGGCCTTCGTGTCCTTGGCGTACCGGTACATCGGCCAGCCCGCGACCGTCAGCTGCTTGCTTCCATCCGTACGGGTGACCTCGCCGAGCAGCGACTTGTCCACGCCGGTGACGGCCGTGGCACCGTCGGCGGGCACGGCCGGCCAGGCCGTGGCGCAGTCGCCGTCACAGTTCGACTTCGGCGGCTCGGCCGTGTCCTTGTCGAAGCGGTAGAGGGTAATCCCCGCGCTGTCGGTAAGCACCTTCCCGAGCTTCACGTTCTCGGAAACGGCGAGCTGGCCCGCGGTCGCCGACTGGGCCGCACCCTGCTCGTCCTTGGAATCGGCGCCGTAGCCGTTGCCCGCCCCGGCACCGACCGTGGGGCTGGTGCTGGAGCCGTAACCGTCGGCCGCCGCGGCGGCGCCCACGTTCTGGCTGCCCGTGGAAGTGCCGCCGTCCTGACCGCACGCCGTCGTCAACGCCAGCACGGCCGCAGCTGTCGCCACGAGTGAGGCGCTCCGCCAGGAGGTCTTCATGGATAACTCCCGCTGTCTGCTTAGGTGTTGCAGCGCCCTACAGCGCCACGCATGGTCCTAGGTACGGGCGGGAGTGGCGGATGTGTTCAACCGACCCGCAAATTTCTTTCCGAACCCTGTGACACAGAGGTCGTGGACGCCGCCGGCGCCGCCGGCGCCGCCCTCGCCGCGACCTTCGCGCTTCGCACGTTTGTACCCCTATGGGGACGTCTGCACGTCGGCGCGTCAAACCGGCTGAGGGCGCGCGTCCCCCGTTCGGGTCCAATCCCGCGTCACTACCGCGTGCGCCGGTGCCGTACCACTCATGATCTTCGTCGTGCATGTACCCGAATCGACCCGATCCGCCGTTCTCATAAGGGTGTTGACGGTGTTGACCCTCACGTGGCTCCTCGGCGGTGCGCCGGGCGGGACGGCGGTCGCCGACGCCTGCGCGTACGCCTCCGTGGACCCCGGCGGCGACGGGGCGAGCGCGGTGGCCACCGCGGGCGACGGCTGCCCGAGCCCGCCGCCCCCGACTCCGTGCCCCACACCGACACCGACACCGACACCCACCCCGACGCCGACACCGAAACCACCGCCGAAGCCGGCACCCACCCCGACACCGACCCCGAGGCCCAAGCCCCCGCCTCCCCCTCCGCCGGTCACCACGGCGCCGCGCCCGGCGCCCGCCGTCGTCCCCACGCCGGCGCCCAGACCAACCCCGACGCCCAAACCGAAGCCGAAACCCAAGGCTCCTCCCCGTGCGGGCCCCGAGCCGTCACCGCCCCCGGTGAGCTATCCGCCGTACCGCGCCACGGCGCACCGGCACACGCCCCCCAGTGGACCGTCCCTGGTCTCGCTCACCCTGATCCTCACCGTGCCCGCGGTGTTCGCCGTCGCGGCGCTGCGCCCGCGCTGACTCCTGGAGACATCCCTTGTCGGATTGGCTTGTTCTCGCCCTCGCGATGGCGGCGGCGTGCGCCGTCGTCCTCATCGTGACCCTCGTACGCCACCGCTCGGCCCCCGAGGACGAGGATCCGTCCGAGACCCCGGACGTGATCGAGTACATCACCATGATGATCGGCGTGGTGTACGCCATCGTTCTCGGCCTGGCCATCGCGGGTGTCTGGGAGGCCCGCAGCGGCGCCCAGGACCATGTACAGGCGGAGGCGCAGGCTCTGCACGAGATCTCCGAGCGGGTCCGCGTCTACCCGCCCGACGTGCGCGACCGCATCCGCAACGACGTCAACACCTATGTCAGCCACGTCGTCACCACCGAGTGGAAGACCATGGCGGACGACGGCCGTGTCACCGCCAGTGGCGGCAGGCTCTTCGACCGCATCCGCCAGGACGTGACCGACTACCAGCCGAAGACGGACTTCGAGGCCCAGGCCTACCAGCCGCTTCTCGACCAGGTCACCGCTGCCGACGCCGCCCGCAACGCCCGCGCCGACGCGACCGGGGCCACCATGCCCGGAGTGGTGTGGTTCGGGCTGATCACCGGCGCAGTGGTCACCGTGGGCATGATCTTCGCCCTGCAGATCCGGCGCACGAAACGCGAGCTGATCCTCGCCGGCCTCTTCTCCGCCCTGATCGCCTTCCTGCTCTTCCTGATCTGGGACTTCGACGCCCCCTACAGCCGGGGCATCACGGCATCGGCTGAGCCGTTCACAGTCCTGTTCCCGCATCTGCACGGGTGACGGGCCCTCACCAGGGTTCACCCGGACACAGGGCCTTCTCGACGCTGGGCCCCTCGCGAGGCCTCGGCCCGGGGGGACGGACGCCACACCGCGTCCGTCCCCCGGGTGCACGTACGGCTTCCCCTGAGCGGACCACACGGTTGCCCCATTCGCGCGACAGCGATCGCGCGCCCGCGCGCCCTTTCCTAGCGTTTCGATCATCGAGGTGCATTTCTGGCGCAAGCGGAACCGGTCCGCGGCAAGGCTCCTCGGGGACCCGGAGGCTCACCATGCGCGCGATACGCGTCGCTTCGGCCGCACTGCTGGGCATGACCGCCCTGACCTTCACCGCACCCGTGGCCGTCGCCGGCGACGGCCACGGTGACGGCCACGGTGACGGCAACAACAACATCACGTCGTTCGGCTTCAGTGTGCAGCCCTCGACCATCGCCGCGGGAGGCAGAGTCACGCTCAGCGTGGACGGCTGCGGGCACGACGCCAAGGTCTCCTCGGGGGTCTTCGACACGGTGACCATCCCCAAGGGGCAGCCCTCGGCGACGACCATGGTCGACTGGGACGCCAAGCCCGGTGCGCTGTACGAGGTCACCTTCCAGTGCGGCAGCGAGAGCGGCCACACCGACCTCACCATCGCCACCGGGCGCCCGACCAACCCGACGCCGGTGCCGATCCCGCCCGTTCAGCGGGGTGTCCGCGCCGGGGTCGGCGGCAGCATCGCCGGCTTCGACATCAAGGAGATCGGCATCGGAGCCGTGCTCATCGTCGGTTCCGTCGGCGTGGCGTGGCGTATGTCGCGCCGACGCACCGCCGACGACTCCTGACGGCGCACCGCACAGCCCTTCGCCCCGGACCCTGTCGGGTGGGTCCGGGGCGAAGGGCTGTCATGTGCGGTCTCCGAGGAGGCCGGAAAGCGGAAGGCGGACCGGGGCGGACGGTCCGCCCCGGTTCAGACCGAGGTCAGATCCGCTTCTCGGACCTGCGGCGCAGCCAGAACACCCCGCCGCCGACGGCGGCCGCGGCGACGAGCCCGCCACCGATGGCCATGTCGGTCGGCGTCGCGCCGGTGGAACTGCTGCCGCCGAGACCGCCGCGGACACCGCCGATGACGGTGAAGACGGACGAGAACTCCTTCGTCCTGCCCTCACACATGGTGGTGACGCGGTACACGCCGGGGCTGGCGTTCGAGTTGACCGTGGGATTCGCTGTCGACGTGTTGCCGCCCATCGACGTGAGTGTCGTTGTCGGGAAGACGTCCGAGCTGACCGTGCTGCCGGCAATGGTGCACGCGGAACCGTTGACAGTGATCAGCAGCTTGCCGCCCGGCGCGATGACGCTGGGCGCGGCGGTGACGCTGCTCGGCTGGTCCCAGGCCGCAGCCGTGGGGGCGGCGAGCCCCACCGCGGCGACCGCGGCGGCGCAGGCCGCCAGGGCACGAGTTGTACGCATGTGATCCTCCGCGGAAGACGCCCCGGGACCCGTCCCCGGTCGATCGGCGAGAAACGCCTCCCAGACAGACCCTCAGATGCCGTGCACAGGGCCGCATTTCGAGAATGGTCCGTCCTGGTGAGAAGACACGCCGAGAGAATTCCGCACAAACGGATATTGCCGCAGGTCACGGACCGTCAGAAAAATCCTGTCGGCGTCGACTCGGATGGCTCACGAAGGAGGCTCTCCACCACCCGTTCGCCCGTGACCCGTCGCCCGTCGGGCGTGCTGCCCTTAGCGTTCTCATATGCGCGACGGACGCGGCGACGGCCGCGTCGAGAGGGGATTGCGAATGTCTGCGTCCGAGTTGGCCGAAGAGGAGGAGCAGCAGAAGAAGCGCGCTCCGTGGGGCGTGATAGCGCTTGTTCTGCTGACCGGCCTCGCCCTCATCCGGAATGGCTCCGGAGAATTCGACGTGGGCCCTCCGCAGCCCGCGTCCGCGGCGGCGGCGGACAGCCGCGCGACGGCCCACGGCACCTTCACCAGGACGCCGGACCCGCTGCCGTACTCCGTGGTCGACCGCGTCAGGATTCCGGCGATCCGGGTGGACGCACCGGTCCTGCCCGTGGGCCTGGACGTGGACGGCTGGGTCGGCGCACCGCCGCCGGAGGACCCCAACCTCGCCGGCTGGTTCACCGGCGCCGTCTCGCCCGGCGAAAAGGGCACGGCCGTGATCGTGGGCCACGTGGACAACAAGCTGGGCCCCGCCGTCTTCTACGGACTCGGGGCGCTGAAAAAGGGCAACCGTATCGAGGTGCAGCGCAAGGACGGAAAGACCGCCGCGTTCGAGATCTACGGCATCGAGGTCTTCGCCAAGAGCAATTTCCCCGGCGACCGCGTGTACGGCAATACGGGAACCCCCGAATTGCGCGTCATCACCTGCGGCGGCGGTTTCTCCAAGCAGAACGGCTACGACGGAAACGTCGTCGTGTTCGCCCGCCTGGTCGAGGTTCGCTGAGCGTTTCCCGGCCGGGCGGGCGAAAGCCCGTCACCCGCGGGCGGGGCTAGGTTTCCCGGCGCGGCACGGTGATGTGGTAGCCCGAGTCCAGCAGTTGCGGGAGGTAGTCGCGCAGGGCCCGGACGCTCTGCGAGCGGTCGCCGCCCGCGTCGTGCGAGAGGACCACGACCCCCGGGGCCGCGCCGCCCTCGACCCGGTTGACGATGGTGCGGGCGCCCGGGGTCGTCCAGTCGAGCGTGTCGACCGTCCAGGCCAACGGCTCCATCCCCAGCTCGGCACCGATCTGGAAGGTCGCCCGGTTCCAGGCGCCGTAGGGTGCTCGGAACCAGACCGGCGGCTCTCCGTACGCGTCCTCGATGACCTCGCTGGTGCGCTCGATCTCGGAGCGGATCGAGGAGCGCGTCAGCCGGGTCAGCAGCGGGTGGGTCCAGGTGTGGTTGCCGACGATGTGCCCGTCGTCGGACATCTCCCGCAGCAGATCCTTGTTGTCGACGGCCATCTCCCCGCAGACGAAGAACATCGCGCGCACGTCGTACTCGCGCAGAGTGCTCAGGATCTCCGGGGTGTAGCGCGGGTCGGGCCCGTCGTCGAAGGTCAGCACCATGGTGCGGCCGCGCCCGGACATCCGCAGAAACGGCTCGTGGCGGACGAGTGTGCGGGCCGGCGTGCTGAGCGGCGGGCTGTAGCCGGTCATCGGCCGGAGGCGGTAGGCGGAGGGCTTCAGGGGGCGGCGCGCCTGCGGGCCCGCGGCCGCGACGGCGTGCCGGGCCTGTTTCGAGGCCGGTTCGGCGGTGAGGATGCGGGCTGTGCCCGCTGCGCCGGCCGCCCCCAGTACGGCGGCACCGGCGATCAACGCCCGGCGCCGCGTGAGCAGCTGATCCTTTTTCATGACTCATCAGTCACCCGGTTGAGGGGCGGTGCCCGTCAACGACACCGGTGCGGACCCACGAAAGCACCCGAAGGGACCAGCACCGCGCCCGACGCACCACTGGCAAAAGCAATGTTTCCGCCATGCCGCGCCCACCGACGGACCCGGACGGCAGGCGGGCAGGTCCGTCACCCGATCCCGGGAACCTCCCGGACCTGGGGCTTCCGATAGCCTCACAGCCGTGACGGATCAGCAGCACTCGCATCAGTTCGAGCGTGGCACGGACGGCCCCAAGGTCATCGTCGCCGGCGTGGACGGCTCCGACTCCTCGTTCCGCGCGGCGGCGTACGCCGCGGGCCTGGCCCGACGTCAGCACGCGCTGCTCGCCGTCGTGTACGTCCAGCCGGTGATGGCCGCGGGAGCCGCCCTCGGGGTGCCGGTGGCCGAGACGACCGACGAGATCGCCGAGGGCCTCATCGCCCAGATCCGGGACGCCACCGAGCGCGTCAAGGACATATTCGATGTGCGCTGGGAGTTCCACACGTTCCGCGGCGACCCCTACAGCGGCCTGGTGAAGGCGGCCGACGAGCTCAAGGCGGACGCGGTCGTGGTGGGCGCGTCCGAGCAGGCCGGCCACCGCATCGTCGGTTCCGTGGCGATCCGGCTGGTGAAAGCGGGGCGCTGGCCGGTGACGGTGGTGCCGTAGACCGCGGCACCGGACCGGTCGCCGGGCACGCCCGCGCATCCCTCGCTGCCGGAATTACCGACCCATGACGAGTCCGTCCGCGGCCGCGCCCCGGCTGAGGACGACGTCGCGGATGCGGTCGCGCACCTGAACGACATCGCCGCCGCGCTCCAGGGACTCGTTGAGGTTGACGACCCGCCCGGAGCCGAGGTCGAACCACTGCGGCACGAACTCGGCCTTGCGTACCTCCCAGCGGCCGCCCGGGCGCGCGGGCGGGGCGAAGGTGAAGCGGCCGAGGGTGCTCTCGTTGCCGCGCGGGTCCTGGGCGCCGTCGTAGTTGAACATCTCGCCGGCGATCTGGTCTCCCATGCCGTAGATCACCCAGGTGCCGTTGACCTTCTCGTACGCCTGCGGAATGTGGGCGTGGGTGCCGAGGATCAGGTCGATGTCGGGACGGCCGGCCGTGCGCGAGGCGGTGAGCTCCCGGCCCAGGGTCAGCTGCTGCTCGTCGGGCGCGTCCTGCCATTCGGTGCCCCAGTGCAGGGACACGACGACCACGTCGGCGCCCGCCTTCCGGGCGGCCCGGGCGTCCGCGATGATCCGGTCCCGGTCGATGAGGCGGACGGCCCAGGGCTGCCCCGACGGAAGGGGGAAGCCGTTCGTGTCGTACGTGTACGCGAGGTGCGCGACCTCGGCTCCACCGGCCCGCAGAACGGTCGCGCCGCCCGCCTCGGCCGCCGTACGGGCCGATCCGGCGTGCCGTACACCCGCGCGGTCCAGCGCGTCGAGGGTGCGGTGGATGCCGGCGGCGCCGTCGTCGAGGGTGTGGTTGGAGGCCGTGGAGCAGTCGTCGTAGCCGGTGGCGGCGAGGGCCGCCGCGACCTGGGGCGGGGACTTGAACGTGGGGTACCCGGTGTAGTCGCCCTGCGCGCCGTAGACGGTCTCCATGTGACAGATCGCCAGGTCGGCGCGGGACACCACCGGTTTCACGCCGGAGAGCATCGGGCGGAAGTCGTATCCGTCGCCGCCCGCGTCGGTGTTCGCCTTCTCGATGATCGAGGTGTGCGGCAGGACGTCACCGGAGGCGACGAGGGTGAAGCCACGGGGTGCGACGGGGGCCGCCGGGTGTCCGGCGGGCCGGTGCCGGTCCGGTGGGTCCTGGGCCTGGCAGCCCGCGGTGGCCGCGAGGGTGGTCATGAGGAGGAGGCCCGCCAGAGCCGTGGCCGTCGTCCGCCGCGTGGATGTGACCGCTGTGGCCGATCCGGTCGATGTCGTTGATGTGGTCCGTGTGGTCATCGAGTTCGCCCCGTAGTCGTATTTCACTACTTCATTACGAATAGGTACGAATCCACAGGCACCGGCGGGCGCGAGTCAAGCAGCGGCACCGGCGGCTAGCCCGTCCGCGCCTGCGCAGGGGCCCATCAGGGCGAATGGGATGCGGGGCTTCCGGTACGGGCGCTCGGCGGACCGTTCGTCGTACCGTTCATCGACGGGTTCGACCGTCCGCCGCAGACTCGTGTCCGTGCCCTGTCCCGGCCGATCGCGCTGCGGTGGCATACGCCCATGACGGCCGGAACCACCACCATCCCGAACGGGACGACCGCCGAGCACGAGTTGGCCGCGCTGCAGCGTGAGCACGGTCGGCCCCTCTTCGCGCTGCTCCTACGTCTCTGCGACGGCGACCGGCAGCGTGCCGAGGATCTGCTGCAGGAGACGTTCGTCCGTGCCTGGCAGCACCCCGAGGCACTGCGCGCGGACGCCTTCGACTCCGTACGCCCGTGGCTGCTCACCGTCGGACGGCGGCTGGCGATCGACGCGCGCCGGGCCCGCCAGGCGCGCCCGGCGGAGGTCGGGGACGCGGTGCTGGAGAGTGCGCGGGTCTGCGCCGATCACGCCGAACGCTCCGCGGCGACGCTCGACGTGCGCGAGGCTGTGAAGACACTCACTCCGGAGCACCGTGAAGTCCTGGTGCAGGTGTACTTCCAGGGGGCGAGTGTGGCGGAGGCCGCCGCAGCGCTCGGGATTCCGCCCGGTACCGTGAAGTCTCGCGCGTACTACGCGCTGCGCGCCCTGCGCCGGGTTCTTCCGGGATACGCGGCCGACCTGCGGTGAAACCGAAGGCTGAGTCAAACCTCCGTAAAGCGCCTGCCGCGGACCATGGTTGAGTAATCCGCTAGTCCTCATCCGTGTTCCGGACTGGGGGCCCGGGGTCGGGCGACGCGCACGTACCGGAGGAAGGCAGGAAGGGATGCTCCACAGAGGACACGAGAGCACGGACGGCACCGGCGGCGGTGAACTGGCCGTCCCCATGGCGTGGTTGTACGCCGAGTACATCGCCGACGAGCTGCTGCGGACGGGCGACCTGATGCCGCCCACGTCCTTCGAGTTCCGCGCCGGGCGTGACGCCCTGGCGCTCACCATCTTCCTTTCCGACAGCGGCGGTGAACTCTCCGGCATCCGCGTCGTCACGCAGCTGGAGACGTGGCTGTCGCTGACGGCGTACGACCAGCCGTGGCAGGACTGGGTCCGCGAACGCATGGCCCATCTCGCGGCCGAGGCGCTCCGGTCCGACGGCCCGGCCCCGGACCTGGAGCTGGCCTCGGCGGCCTGGCGCTGGCTGGAGGAGACCGAACTGCTCGCCCCCGACCTGGACGCGGTGCCCGGCGGTGGTCCCGTCGTGGGAGAGGACGACGGACCGAAGGTGTGGACGCCCGCCTGGCAGCTGGGTCTGCCGCTGGGGCATCTGGCGATTCACCTGTTCTGACGCGTCCGCCTCTTCTGGCTCGTCCACCTCGGCCGGCTCAGCCGCCTCGCCGAGGTCTTCGTCAACTTTTCTTCCCTTCGACCAATCCGCGGGCCTTCCTGCTCCGAACGTCCTTGTCGCGATTCCGAACGGGTCTTGAGTGATTCGACGGTCTGGTGCGTACCGGTGGGCAACAGCAGCACCACCCCCACCCCGCACCATCGCCACAAGGATTCGGTATCGGTATGAGGTCCCTGGAACGGCATCGTGACGTCGGCGCATACGCGCTGGGCGTGCTGGACGAGGCGGAGGCTTTCCGCTTCGAGGACCACCTCATGGAGTGTCCCAGCTGCACGGCGCATGTCACCGAGTTCCGGCCCGCCGCTCGGCAGCTCATGCTGTACCGACGTGCGACGCCGCGCTCCGTGCACCCCTTCGCCGCCCCCGGCCCCCGCTTTCTGGAGCGGTTGCTCGGCGAGGTGGCGACGCGTCACCGCGCCGGGCGCCGGAGGTGGCTGTACGCGGTGGCCGCCGCCGTGGTCTTCGCGGCGGGCGGTCCCGCGATCGCGATGGTGACGTCGCACGGCTCCCCGCCGGCCCGGGTCGCCGCGACGGAGACCGCGACCGACTCCGCCACCGGTGTGTGGGCACAGGTCACGACCGAGGACCGGACCTGGGGCAGCCAGATCGACGTCAAGGTGAAGGACGCGGGCGGCCCCCGGGCCTGCATCCTCGTGGCCGTCGGCAAGGACGGCACCGAGCAGACGGTGACCAGCTGGATGGTGCCGCCGCACGACCGCGACGCCCACATGCAGGGCGGCGCCGCGATGCGGCTCAGCGACATCAGCCACTTCGACGTACGCACGATGGAGGGCAAGCACCTGGTGACGGTCAAGGCGTCCTGATCCAGGGGCTCGACCCGGTGGGCCCTGCGTCCCGGGACGCCGGGAGCACCCGTCCCAGGCGGGCGAGCGGGGACAGCGCCATCAGCACCGGGGACAGCATCATTCCCGCGGCCGTCACCAGGAGGCTGCCGCGCAGTCCCCACTCCGCCGCGAGGAATCCGCCGAGGAGTGAGCCGAGCGGGGTCGTCCCCATACCGGCGAACGTGATCGTCGCGGCCGCGCGGCCCTGCATCCCGTCCGGAGTGACCGCCTGCCGAACGGCCATGACGGTGACGTTGACCAGTTGACCGAACGTCCCGAACACGAAGTTGACCGCGAGGAGCGCGAGCACCGTCACCGCGGAGGAGCCGTGCAGCGCGGGGACGCTCAGCAGCACTCCGTCACCGAGTACGGCCGCGCAGACGAGCACCGGGCCGTACCCGAACCGGCTCGGCAGACGGGCGGCCAGCAGGGAGCCCAGGAGCGCGCCCGGTCCCGTCGCCGCGAGCGCCAGCCCGATGGCGGTGCCCGACAGATGCAACTCCCGCGGCAGGAAGAGCAGATAGACGGTCATCATGGCCGCGAAGGAGAACTGGAAAGCGGCCGAGGCAAGGCCCACCGTCCGCAGCAAGGGGTCGCCGACGACCAATCGGAGTCCCTCGTGGATCCGCCGCCCTGTGCGCGCAGGGCGCTGGGAGCGCCCCGGAATCGGTTCGCGGCCGCGGATCCGCCGGATGGCGAGGAACGACAGCGCGAAGAACAGCGCGCTGGAGGCGGCGGCGATCGGCGCCGACAGGAGTGACACCGACGCACCACCGAGGGCAGGTCCCCCGATCTGGGCGGCTGACCGGCTGCCTTCGAGTGCGCTGTTGCCCCGCACCAACTGCTCGCGCGCCACCAGCCGTACCAGAGACGCCTGGTAGGCCACGGCGAAGAACACGGACAGGGCCCCGACGGCGAAGGCGACCACGAGGAGTGCGGGCAGGCCGAGCAGGCCCAGGAGACCGGCCACGCCGGTGGCGCCCAGCGCGAGGGCCCGGCCGGCGTCCGTCAGCACCATCACGGTGCGGGTCGGCCATCGGTCCACCCATGCTCCGGCGAAGAGCGAGAGCAGCAGCAGCGGCGCCTGCCCCACCGCGCGGAGGGCGCCCAGTTGGCCGGCGCCCGCGTCGAGCGTCAGGACGGCGAAGAGCGGCAGCACCACCGTGCAGGCCTGTTCGCCGAGTTGGGACACCGTCTGGCCCACCCAGAGCCTGCGGAAATCGGCGTCCCGCCACAGGCTCGACGGGGCGGACGGAACAGGTTCGCCGGAGTCGGAATCGGCGGAGGAAGCGGAGGAAGCGGACGGCACGGGAACCCCTTGGACTGCCGACGGCGAGGCCCGCCATCCGGCACACGACAGGTGCGCCGGCGGTTCGGGCAGGAGAAGGCTCGCTGTGCCGCGGCATCAGGGGCAGCACGCGATGACAGGCCGCTCACGGCCTACGACGTCAACGCGCGCTCGAACGACCGGGTATGTGGGGCATGTCTCGGCTCCTCGTGGGTCACTCTCGCTGCCGGGACAGTAGCTGCTTGCGGTGTGGGGGATCAACGCGGTAATCCGCGGCATGAGGATCCGGGATCCCCCACACGCAATGGCCTGGTCCTCGCCGAAGGCGCCTGGTGTCCCCCGGCGTTGGGCGGTCAGCTCAGCGACGCGGGGGACGGGATGACGACGCCGTACATCGCGCTCACGACCGTGTGGCGGTCCCGCACCCCGCTTCGCCGGCATCCCGCAGACGGGCGTCCATCGAGGTGCTCCGGTCGTAGGGGTCGACCTCGCGGCCGTCTCCCGACTCGGTGGTCGCCCGCTCGGCGCTGAACTCGGGAACGAAGTAGCCGGTGAAGGAGTCGCAGCCTCCGTTGGTGGTGTCGGACTTGTAGGAGACGAGGGAGAAGGTCCCCGGCTCGGTGATCACCTTCGCGGGGTTGTCCCAGCTCATCACGACCTCGCGGCGCACGATGGTGCGCGCGACCTCGTCGCTTCCCGCCGCGGCACGCACGACCGGATAGACGTACGTGACATCGGTGGTCACCTCGACCGCACCGCGCTTGCCTTCCCGGTAGGTGATCCGTCCTCGTGTCCTGACCACGTCCCCGACCGGGCGCACCTTCGCCTTCTCGAAGCGGCTGAACAGCAGCAGGGGATCGTCCTCCCGGCTGGGCGCGCGGAACGCGTTCTTCAGATAGCCCTGGACATCCTGCTGGTGCGGATTGATCAACGCGATCGCCGTCTTCGGCCGCTCACCGCGCAGCACGGCGGGGTTCAGACTGGACGCGGCAAGGAAGTCGAGGCTCCGGTCGAGTGCCTGCTCGACCTGCTTCCTGCTCATCCAGCCGGTCGCCCGGGCCGCAGGGAGGCTGATGCCCTCCGTGCCGCCGCTCCACCGTGCCGCGGGCGACCCCCTGAAGGGCTGCTGCACCGTGGGCTGTTGGGCTGCCGCCTCGGTCGCCGGCGGCTGGTCGGGACGTTGCGACTCCGCGGCGAGCGGCGCGCTCTCACCGTCCGAGCCGCCGAACCATCCCGTCACCCGGCCCGGATCCAGAGCCACGACCAGCAGGACAGCGGCGGCCAGCAGGCCGACCACGTACCAGCCCTTGCCCCGTCGCCGCGGGGCGAGTTGGTGATTGCGCCCCGGTTCGGGGTGGCCGGGCTCCTCCCGCAGCCGGCGCGCCACCATCCGGGCCCGTGCGGACGGCTCCTCGGGCGCGCCCTGGATTCCCGCCTCGGCCTCCCGCTGGAAGCGCTCCCACTCCTCGTCCGGTATGGACGCCCCACCCTTGCCCACGACGCGTTCCCGACCCTTCTCCCACCGGTCCCTCCCCAGGGCCGGTCACCGTTCCACGCATCATCACACAGCACGGCCGCACCATCACGAGCCAGGCTCCCGTGCGTCACAGACGCGACGGACCGGTGTCGACGAAAGGCCCGGGATCGTCAAATCGCCCTGACCGGCGGCTACTTGAGCAGTTTGGACATTCTGCGGTCCGCGAGCGGCTTGCCGCCGGTCTGGCACGTCGGGCAGTACTGCAGTGCGGAGTCGCTGAAGGAGACCTCGTGGATGGTGTCGCCGCAGACCGGGCAGGGCTCGCCCGCGCGCCCGTGCACGCGCAGGCCGCTCTTCTTCTCCGCCTTCAGGCGGCCGGCGGCCAACCCGTGCGAGCGTTCCACGGCCTCGGCGAGTGTGGAGCGCAGCGCCTCGTACAGGCGGTGGGTCTCCTCGGGGGTGAGTGCGGCGGCGAGCTTGAACGGCGACATCCTCGCGGCGTGCAGGATCTCGTCGCTGTAGGCGTTGCCCACTCCCGCGATCAGGCTCTGGTCGCGCAGCGCGCCCTTCAGCTGTCGGCGCTCGCCTTCCAGGAGCTGTGCGAAGCGTGTCTCGTCGAAGTCGGCGGCGAGCGGGTCGGGGCCCAGGCGCGCCACGCCCGGGATCTCGCCCGGGTCCCGGACGACGTACACCGCGAGCCGTTTCTGTGTGCCGGCCTCGGTGAGGTCGAAGCCCTCGCCGGTCTCCAGCGCGACACGCAGGGCGAGCGGGCCCTTGCCGGGGCGGGGCGGGCCGTCGGGCAGGCGGTCCTTCCAGTGGAGCCATCCCGCACGGGCCAGGTGGGTCACGAAGTGCAGGCCGTCCGCCTCGATGTCGAGGAACTTGCCGTGCCGGCGCACGGCGGTGACCTTGCGGCCCTCAAGGGCGGAGACAGGTGGGTCGTACGTCTTCAGGACGCTGATCGCGACGGGCAGCACGCGCACGACCTCGTGGCCGACGAGATGTTCGGCCAGGAAGTCCCTGAGCGCTTCGACCTCGGGTAGTTCCGGCATACGTCCAGGGTGCCATCCGGCACCGACAGCGCCACGCGGAGCAGGTGTCAGTCGTGTGCCGGGACGCCGAACTCGCACCACACGCACTTGCCGCTGCCGCGTGCCTCCACACCCCAGACGTCGGCGAGCAGGTCGACGAGCATCAGTCCGCGCCCGGAGACCCCGGACTCCCCGGCCTCGCGGCGGCGCGGCAGGGCGCTGGAGGAGTCCTCGACCTCGACGCGCAGTCTGCGCTCGGGGCCGGCGAGCATGCGCAGGGTGACGATCGCGGAGCCCTCGGTGTGCATGAGGGCGTTGGTGATCAGTTCGTCGGCGGCGAGTTCGATCTCGTCGGCCCGGTCGCCGGCGCCCCAGGCGCGGACGGCGGCGCGGATCATGTGCCGGGCCTCGGTGAGAGCCTCGGGGTCGCCGGGGGCGACGTGCTGCTGGAGCCGGCCGCCGGCCTGCTCGGCAGCGCCGCCGCCGCGACGCAGGAGCAGCAGTGCGACGTCGTCGTCGCCGCTGCGCTCCTCGGCTGCGTCGATGAGCCGGTCGGCGAGGTCGCGCACGTCGTCCGGGCCGGTGGCGATGAGTTCCACCAGGGTGTGCATGCCGTCGTCGAGGTCGGCGCCGGGCTGTTCCACCAGGCCGTCGGTGCACAGCAGCAGGGTCTCGCCGGGGTCCAGTTCGAGGCTGGTGACGGGGTATTCGAGCCGGCCGAACTCGGCGGACAGGCCGAGCGGCAGGCCGCCTTCCACGGTGATGCGGCGGCAGGTCCGGTCGGCGAGACGTACGAGCGGGTCGATGTGGCCGGCCCGGACCAGTTGCACCACACCGGTGGTCAGGTCGGCCTCCACGTACAGGCAGGTCGCGAAGCGCTCGGTGTCGAGTTCGTGCAGGAAGACGGAGGCGCGGGCGACCACCGTGGCCGGGGTGTGCCCCTCGGCGGCGTAGGCGCGCAGCACGATGCGGAGCTGGCCCATGACTGCGGCGGCATGGGTGTCGTGCCCCTGGACGTCGCCGATGACGGCGCCGACGCGGCCGCCGGGCAGCGGGATCAGGTCGTACCAGTCGCCGCCGATGTCCCGGCCGAGGGAGCCGCCCGCACTGCCGGCGCGGTAGCGGACGGCGACGTCGGCGCCCGGGACGCTCGGGATGGTGCGGGGCAGCATGGCCTGCTGGAGGCTCTGGGCGAGGTCCTTCTCCTGCTCGTAGAACATGGCGCGCTGGAGGCTCTGGGCGATGCTGCTGCCGAGCGCGACGAGGATGTTGCGTTCCTCCGGGGAGAAGCCTCGCCGGTCGTTGTAGAGGAGGCCGATCGCGCCGATGGGCCGGGCCTGGGCGATGAGCGGCATGTACGCGGCCGAGGTGATGTCCAGGTCGGTGATGTGCGGCCAGAGGTCGGGGTAGGACTCGGCGAACTCCTCCGGCGACTCGATGAAGTGCGGGGCGAGCGTGCGTACGACCTCGTTCATCGGGAAGCGCGCTTCGAGGCGGGTGACGCGGGTGCCCGGCACGTAGCTGTCCGCGGGGCCCGCGGCGACCATGCGGATGCGTCCGGCCTCCAGCAGGCCCATGACCAGGCTCGTCGCGCCCAGGTGGGTGAGTCCCTCGGTGTCCTCCAGGACGTCGATGACGTCCTGGACGGTCCGAGCGTGTGCGAGGGCCGCGGTGGTGATCTGGACGACGTTGGTCTGCTGGCGCCGTACCGCGTCCTGGGCGGCCCGCTCGCGGCGCGCCTCGCTCTCGCCGAGTTCCTGCGTGGCGTCCCGGACGATGCCGATGATCCGGCGCGGCCGCCCTGTCTCGTCGCGGCGGATGTAGCCCTGGGTGTGCGTCCAGCGCGCGGAGCCGTCCCGGCAGCGGATGCGGAAGTAGGCGCCGTAGTTCTCGCTGCCGTCCTTGAGTGCCTGGGAGACCATGCCGTCGAGGCGGACTGCCTCGCCCGGGGGAACGCGCATGGCCAGGGTCTCGGGGCGGCCGTCGTATTCGTCGGGGCGCACGTCGAAGACCTCGTGGGCCTGGGCGTCCATCTGCATCACACCGGCGTCCAGGTCCCAGTCGAAGCTGCCCATGCGGTTGAGCGCCAGGATCGGATCCGGGTGGGCGGGCCAGTCGTCCGGGAGTGACAGGGCGCTCGCTCCCCGATCAACCATGGGGCCACCTTGCCAGGATTTGCCCGATTATTCGACTTCTGCGGAGCCCGGTGACGGGCGCGCCGGTCGAGCGGGCGCTCAACTGCCGAAGACGTCGGTCGGGGTGTCGAAGATGCTGTCCGTAGCGGCCGGCTCGTCGGGGATCAGGCCGCCGCCGTCGCGCAGGTCGGGGCTGTCGGGGACGGTGTCCGGTCCGATGTCCTGGCTCGCGGAGTTCGGCGGCATGTCGGTCGACTCGTCCGAGCCGGTCGTGTCGGCGTCCGGAGCGGTGCTCGCGGCCGAGGGGGTCAGGGAGCCGTCAGGTGGTGTCGTCGGCGGGGCCGTGACCGTGGCGGTGACGGTGGGGCAGTCGGTGGGCTCGTCCGACGCCTGCGAGGTCGGGGAGGCGGGAACCGGGGAGCCGGGGGTTGGGGAACCGGGCGTCGGGGAACCTGTGCCCGGCGTGATGCCGGTGGCGTCGGGCGTGCGGGTGACCGTCGCGGTCGCTGTCACGCAGTCGGACGGCGAATCCTGCGGCGCCGTGCTCTCCCGGCCGGGCGAGATGCCGGTGGTGTCGGGTGAGGTGCCGCTGGAGGACGAGTCGTCGGGGCTCGGACTCTCGGTGACGAGGTCCGGCTGCGGGACGACGACATCACGGTGGCCGTCGTCGCCGATCTGCCGTTCTATCCAGGTGTGGTCGACGATGTTGATGATCGTGATGTTGACGATCACCTTGGGCGCCGGGATCACCACGATGACCTGGGCGGGGCGGTAACCGGACCAGGGGTGGCCCTGGGTGCCGGGGTTTCCCCGGAGTGCGCCGGGCACCCTCAGCGGGTTTCCGCAGGCGCAGCGGACGCGCGGCGCGCCCCGGTTGTCGACGAGGACGGCGGTGCCCGTCTGCAGCACGGACTGGAAGCTCGTCGCCCGTCCGTCGCGGAAGCCGTGGTTGGTGACCCGGGTGTCGGCGCGCAGCACGACCGAGGTCAGACCGCGCAGAAAGCCCGGGACGGCGGCCGGGGAGATCCCGGAGGCCTCCGCGAAGGCGTGCGCCTTGGCCCGGTCGGCGGTGAGGAAGCGGATCTGCCGTTCGACGTCACAACTGCCGACGGACTGGGTACCGCCGTAGAGACCAGGGGTGGCGCCCGAGAAGGAACGCGGCTCCTGGGTCGTGGCCAAGGAATGGCCGCCGGGTGTCGATTGCGGCGTTCGGGTGACGGGAGGCGGTGTCGCGGTGGAGGTGGCCGTGGAGTCGGTGAAGGGGTCGGGGCCCTGGGCCGCGACCGGCTGGAGGAAGAGTTCGCCGGTCGATCCGCCGGCCGCCTGCGTGCCTGCGTCGCTGTCCCCGCCGCAGCCGGTGACAAGGAGCGTCACCGAGAGCGTGCAGGCCGCGAGGAGGGTTCTGGTGGGTATGCGCACCGCGTACTCCCGTTCGTCCCAGGCGGTTCGTCCGTCATGCCGGGCAGTTCGTCCACCATTGTCTGCGTCACCCGGTTGGGTCACGCAAGCGGAGTCGGTCACTTAGCGTCACAATGGAGAGGAGAGGAGCTGGCTGCCGTGGGCTGGTTCATGGCACCCGAGTACTGGCTGAGCCGACTGGTCTTCCAGCGCGCTCTGGCCGTCGTCTATCTCGTCGCGTTTCTGGGCGCGGCGCTGCAGTTCCGTGCGCTGATCGGGGAGCGCGGCATGCTGCCGGTGCCCCGCTTCGTGGCGCGGGTTCCGTTCCGCCGGGCACCCAGCGTGTTCCAACTGCACTACTCCGACCGGTTCTTCGCGGTCTGGGCGTGGACGGGCTGCGCGGTGTCGGCGGCGCTCGTGGCGGGGCTGGACCGGCAACTCCCGCTCTGGGGCTGCATGGTGCTGTGGCTGGTCCCGTGGGCGCTGTATCTGTCGATCGTGAACGTCGGGCAGACCTGGTACGCCTTCGGCTGGGAGTCCCTGCTTCTGGAGGTCGGCTTCCTGGCCGTCTTCCTGGGCAACGACGACGTCGCGCCGCCCATCGTGGTCCTGCTCCTGCTGCGCTGGCTATTGTTCCGTGTCGAGTTCGGCGCCGGGCTGATCAAGATGCGCGGCGACGCGTGCTGGCGCAAGCTCACCTGCCTCGACCATCACCACGAGACCCAGCCGATGCCGGGCCCGCTGAGCTGGTTCTTCCACCATCTGCCGAAGCCGCTGCACCGGGTCGAGGTGGCCGCCAACCATGTCACCCAACTCGTCGTGCCCGTCCTGCTGTTCACTCCCCAGCCGATCGCGACGGCGGCCGCGGCGCTGATGGTCCTCACGCAGCTGTGGCTGGTCCTGTCCGGCAACTTCTCCTGGCTGAACTGGATCACGATCGTGATCGCCCTCTCCGCGATCGAGTTCCCCACCAGCGCCCCGGACGTCCCGAGGACTCCGCTCTGGTACGAGGTCGTGGTGCTCGCCGTGGCCACGGGGCTGGTCGCACTCAGCTACCGGCCCGCGCGCAACCTGGTCTCCTCCCGGCAGGTCATGAACCGCTCCTTCGACCCGCTCCATCTGGTCAACACCTACGGCGCGTTCGGCAGCGTCAGCCGGCTGCGTCACGAGGTGGTCATCGAGGGCACGGCGGACGAGGTCCCGCGTGAGGACTCGGACTGGCGGGAGTACGAGTTCAAGGGCAAACCGGGCGATGTGCGGCACTGGCCGCGGCAGTTCGCGCCGTACCATCTGCGGCTCGACTGGATGCTGTGGTTCGTGGGGCTTTCCCCCTCCTACGCCGGGGCGTGGTTCACCGGCCTGATGGAACGGCTCCTGGAGAACGACCGCGACACGCTGCGCCTGCTGCGCAGTTCGCCGTTCCCGAAGGACGCGCCGCCCCGGTACGTCCGCGCCCGCCTCTACCGCTACCGCTACACGACCTGGCGCGAGTTGCGGGAGACGGGGGCGTGCTGGCAGCGGACGTATCTGCGGGAGTTCATGCCGCCGACGCGGCTGGACCGGCCGGTTCTTCGACGTCTCGCTGTCGGCCGCCGGCATCCAGACCCTGATGAAGCAGATGACGACGGTACGGGGCGGCGCGGGCAGCATCGCCCTGACGGC